>CAUDRD010000220.1 GCA_958451705.1 uncultured Oscillospiraceae bacterium | reverse complement strand
TACAACCACAACTCACAAAACTCTCAGAGGCCCCAGAGGCGGTATGATTCTCTGCAAAGAGGAACTGGGTCCCGCTATCAATAAGGCTGTATTCCCCGGCACTCAGGGCGGTCCTCTCATGCACATCATCGCAGGTAAAGCAGTTTGCTTTGGTGAGGCTCTCAAACCCGAATTCAAAGAGTATCAGCAGAACATCGTAAAGAACGCTGCCGCTCTTGCTCAGGGACTTATGAACAGAGGCATCAACCTTGTTTCAGGCGGTACAGACAACCACCTTATGCTCGTTGACCTTCGCTCAGTAGGCATTACAGGTAAAGAGCTTGAGCACAGACTTGACGACGTTTATATCACCGCAAACAAGAACGCTATCCCCAACGACCCTGAGAAGCCCTTCGTTACAAGCGGCGTACGTCTCGGCACAGCAGCCGTTACAACAAGAGGCCTCGGAGTTGCCGAAATGGATAAGATTGCAGAGTTTATCTATCTTGCTGCAACTGATTTTGAGAACAAGAAGGAAGAAATCAGAAACGGCGTTACAGAAATCTGCAAGGCATATCCCCTTTACGAATAATTTAAATGAAAATTTTAAGCCCGGCTTGATGCCGGGCTTTTTGTTTTACCTATATAAAAAAGAACCGCCTGCACGCAGTTCTCTTTTTCTGTTACCACTGATATTTTGTAAGCTGTCCTTCTTCAAGAAGCTTTGGAAAATCCCACTGCCTTAGAACTTCGTATACGCCGATTGCAACGGAATTTGAAAGGTTAAGGCTTCTTGCATCGGAAATCATGGGGATTCTCACACATCTTTCGGGATTCGCCTTTAAAAGCTCCTCGGGAAGTCCTGCGGTTTCCTTGCCGAAAAATAGATATGATTTATCGGGATAGGAAATATCGGAATATCTGTTCTGCGCCTTTGTTGAAAAAAAGTAAAAATTGCCGTCCTTATTTTTTTCAAAAAAATCATCGAGATTTGAATAGTAGGTAATATCAAGGAGATACCAGTAATCAAGACCCGCTCTTTTTAATTTTTTATCGTCAATTTTAAAACCCATGGGCTCCACAATATGAAGCCTCGCACCTGTTGCGGCGCAGGTTCTCGCAATGTTTCCGGTGTTTTGAGGAATTTCCGGTTCCACAAGAACAATATTAAGCTCTGCCATTTTAAGTTTACTCCGTTTCGCTTTCAATATACCTGATTATTATAATACACCCAGTCTCTCTTTGCAAATTTAAGGAAGCATATATTCAAAAAAATAGCATAAATACATCTTGTAGGACGTGCCATAATAACCTTGAAACCAAAAGTAATGGAGGGATTAGAAATGACGAATAAAAGCTCAAACATCGCTAAAGGCGTCGGCATAGCAATGGCTGTGGGCAGCGCAACAGCTCTTATCGGCGGAACTATGATGAACTCTTCAAGCCGCAAAATGAAAAAGAGCATGAACAAAGCCGTTAAAGCCGTTGAAAACATTGTCGGGGGCATTAACTCCGCCATGAAATAAAAAACAGGTTTCGGGGGGCGGGAAAAATTCCGCCCCTTAAATTAAGCCGAAAGGAGGCTTTTTGTGAAAAAAGCAATTGCTTTACTGACCTGTGCAGCGTTGATGATAACTGTTACAGGCTGTTCGACTAAAGAAGATATGCCTCAGGATACTGATATTTCAGGAGAATCGCAAAGGGGCAGTTCCATAATGCAGGATATAGGCGAAAGCATAGCTTCAGTTGAAGGAAGCATCAAAACCGAATGTGAAACCGGCAAGGATACCGGAAACGCTTCAACCTATACGGGCTATGATCCCCTGCCGGAAATTGACCTTGTATCAAAGGCAAACTCAGGAGGAAAAAACTTAAGCAACAAAAAAATAGGATACAGCTACGGAGTTTCAAAAAACGGAGTTCCACACCAAAACTCCGTAACCGCACAGAAAGAACTTGAAAAATATGGCGGACTCGCCTTAGATACAAAGAGCAATGAAAAAGTGCTCTATCTTACCTTTGACTGCGGCTATGAAAACGGCTACACTACAAAGGTTCTCGACGCACTCAAAGAAAAGAATGTGCCGGCGGCATTTTTTGTCACCCTCACTTATATAGAAAGCTGTCCCGACCTTATTACAAGAATGATTAAAGAGGGACATATTGTAGGTAACCACTCAAATAAGCATCCGTGCTTTGCAGATATCTCGAGAGAAAGAATGGCTCAGGAAATACAGGATGTAGATAACTACCTGAGAACCAAATTCGGATATTCCTCCCCGTTCTTCCGTTTTCCTGAGGGAGCGTATTCAGAAAACGCCCTCGACCTTGTAAACACCATAGGATACCGCAGCATATTTTGGTCGGTAGCATACGTTGACTGGGACCCCAACACCATAAGGGGCAAGGATTACGCCATAGAAACCCTTATGAGCCGAATCCATCCCGGAGCGGTTATATTGCTCCACTCGGTTTCTCCAGACAACGCCGCCGCAATGGGTGAATTTATAGATAAAGCGAGAGCGGAAGGCTATACCTTTAAAAGTCTTTCTGAGGCAAAGTTTTAAAATTAAGCTCAAAAGGCTCCTCCTTACGGAAGAGCCTTTTTATTATTTAAGCGTTCATAAATTTATTTAGTATATTAAATCATAAATAAAGTTTCTCTTTTTTACATTATAACATTGAAATATACATTTTTTATGATATTATGATATTGATTAATCGCATTTAACTAACCTGAGCAGCTTGCAAAGCCGTAATAGAGCGGCACTTATTAACTCAGGCTGGTAAATGTGACCTTCTCTCAGGTAACTTTTTATTTTAAGGAGGAAAAATCATGTATTGTAAAAACTGCGGTCGAAAAATTTATGACGATACTGAAATCTGCCCATATTGCAATACCCCTACACATTCACATAACAATTTTCAATCACAGGATAAACCTAACATAGGTTTTGGAATACTGGGATTTTTCATTCCTCTCGTTGGATTGATTCTTTATCTCGTTTACAGAGATAAAAGTCCTAAAAAAGCCAAATCTGCCGGCAAAGGTGCAATTGTAGGTGTAATTGTTAATATAGTTCTTTCCATAGTTTACGTAATATCAATATTCTGGATCACTGATAATGTTATTGATAATATGGATTACAACGCCATAATGACTTCCCCTTATGTAATATATGAAACACCGGAAAATCAGGTGGATATTACGATAGGTGAATTTAAAGTTTCAAATAACGGATACTTTGACACCACATCACTTGAGGTCACGGTAAAAAATACATCTGATGTACAAATGTCATATCA
>CAUDRD010000219.1 GCA_958451705.1 uncultured Oscillospiraceae bacterium | reverse complement strand
TACCGCTCCCATGGACGAGTGCCTTGACTATCTTGAAACAGATAAGGCAAAGGTTCGTGCAAAGGCCTATGACCTTGTCCTTAACGGAATCGAGCTTTCAAGCGGTTCAATCAGAATTACTAACCCAGATTTACAGCAGAGAATTTTCGACCTTCTGGGTCTTTCAAAGGAAGAGGCTCATAAGAAGTTCGGCTTCCTTCTTGAAGCCTTCAAATACGGTGCTCCTCCTCACGGCGGATTTGGCATCGGTCTTGACAGACTCGTTATGCAGATGCTTCAGTGCGATACGCTCCGTGACGTTGTAGCCTTCCCGAAGGTTCAGAACGCCAGCGAACCCATGACAGAGTGTCCCTCTTCGGTAGATGACGAACAGCTTGAAGAGCTGGGAATCGCTTTGGCTAAAACAGAGGAATAAAATTATAAGCAAATATTAAAGAGAACCGCACCGTAAAAAGTGCGGTTTTTCTTATATCTGCATTTTGCGTCTTAAGAAAAAGGCAAGAATGCAAAAGTTGACACGGCTATTTCACAATCATATAATTAAAGAGCGGAGATAAAATATAGATGTCAGGTTGTCACCAGGGAGGGAGAAATATGCTAAAAGTAGTTTTGTTCAGCAATATGTCCGAGGTAGCCCCCTTTATGGAGCAGGAAGCCTTTAATTATATAGGAGAAAGTCAGATCGAAAGCTTTGAGAGCTTTGAATATTTTAATCTGCTGGCCTTCAACTGGTACGATATAAGAAGCGAAAGCGTTTTGGACTCGAAAATTCTCATATATATTGACGCCAATGACCTTTTCTTTTTCTGTGAGGACGAGGCGGCGCAAAACCATTGTCTTAAAATTATCGAAGCCATTCAAAAGGAAAAAAACACATTGAATAATGAGCAGATTCTCTGCCGCTTTTTTGTTAAGCTTTTCTCCGGCGATATGGATTACCTTGATGCCTTTGAACTGGAAACAAATAATATAATAACAAGGCTTTTATCGGGAAGGCTTGATTCTGCCATGGATGAAATTCTTGCAAGGCGTCAGAAGCTTTTGAGGCTTAAGCGTTATTATGAGCAGATAGATGCTGTTTTTGACGAAATCGCAATTAATGATAACAAAATTTTCAAATCTTCCACAATAAAGAGGTTGACAATTTTAGGGGCAAGAACCGACAGATATTTAAATAAGGTCTGCAATTTACAGGAAATTGTAATTCAAATGCAGGAAACTTATCAGTCCCAGCTTTCAATGCAGCAGAATAATTTAATGAAAGTTTTTACCGTCATTACCGCAATTTTTCTTCCCCTTACGCTCCTCGTAGGCTGGTACGGTATGAATTTTATAAATATGCCGGAACTTCACTGGCAGTACGGATATATTACGTTTATAGCCGTCAGTGCAGGCATAGTGGTGGCGCTTATTCTATATTTTAAGCACAAAAAATGGCTGTAAAATGTTAACGTAAATGAAACGCTTCTATTAAATATTTACAGAACAATGCAGGCGGTTTTCTGTAGTTAAAAACAAATTTAAACATGATTTTTCGTCTAAAAGTTATGACAAACAGTACTGATTATGGCGCAAAAGGGTTTTACTGGCATTAAAAAATTTTTGCTGTTGACAAATCAGATCACTGTGCATATAATACATATCAAAATATTTTGATGTGAGGTGAGAGTATGGAGAAAACATATCAGGAACAGGCAAAGGTATTTAAAGCTCTTTGCGATCCAAAGCGCCTTGCCATTTTAGAGCAGCTGCGAAGCGGAGAAAAGTGTGCCTGCGTATTGCTGGAACCATTAGACCTGACACAGTCGGGGCTCTCTTATCACATGAAGATTCTCTGCGATTCCGGGATTGTAGTCAGTCGTCAGGAGGGGAAATGGATACATTACCGCTTGAACTCTTCCGGCAGGGACTATGCCGTTGAACTGCTGAAAAAGTTGACTACGCCGGATGCAGAACAAAAAACAGGCTGTACAAGTTGCGGAAAGCGAACGCCATCTATAACAGATGGCGTATACTTTGAAGCAATACATCAAAATATTTTGATGTGTCTTATCTTTAAAGGGAGGTTTTTGTATGGGCGTATGGAAATTTATCCAAGATCAGGTGCTGGGCATGAAATGGCTTAACGAACTTATCAGCTTGGGATTGTCAGCTTTGGGTGTAGATGTGAGCGGACGAATCGGCGGCAGTATCCAGTTTTTTATCTACGATGTTTTAAAAATCACGGTTCTGCTCTGTGTCCTTATTTTTATCATTTCATATATACAAAGTTATTTTCCGCCGGAGCGTAGCAAGCATATTCTGGGCCGGTTTCACGGAATATGGGCAAACCTTATTTCCGCTCTTCTCGGAACGGTAACGCCGTTTTGCTCCTGTTCTTCAATTCCGCTGTTTATCGGCTTTACCAGTGCGGGGCTCCCGTTAGGCGTAACGTTCTCGTTTTTAATTTCGTCGCCTATGGTGGATTTGGGAAGCTTAGTGTTGCTTATGAGCATTTTCGGGGTGAAAGTAGCTGTAATCTATATGGTGCTCGGCCTTGTCATTGCGGTTATCGGCGGAACCTTCATCGAAAAACTGCACATGGAAAAATATGTGGAAAGCTTCGTCCTTTCCGCTGGCAGTGTGGATATTGACTCACCGAATTTGACAAAGAGGGAACGTTTTATTTATGCAAAAGAGCAGATGCTCGGCACCTTTAAAAAAGTGTTCCCTTATATTCTGATAGGCGTCGGTATCGGTGCGATTATCCATAACTGGATACCGGATAGCTGGATTGAAACAGTGCTGGGAAGCAATAATCCTTTCGGCGTAATTCTCTCCACAATTGTGGGAATCCCCATGTACGCAGACATTTTCGGCACAATTCCGGTAGCGGAGGCACTGCTTGACAAGGGAGCACAGCTGGGTACGGTTTTATCCTTCATGATGGCTGTTACCACTTTGTCGCTGCCGTCCCTGATTATGCTGCGCAAGGCTGTTAAGCCCAAACTGCTGGCGCTGTTTATCGCTGTTTGTGCGGTCGGCATAATTTTGGTTGGATATATATTTAATTTTTTCCAGTTGTTTTTGATTTAATTTAAGGAGGTTTTATTATGGGACTGTTTAGTAAGAAGAAAGAATCACAGAACAGGTGCTGCTGCGGGAATAGCTGCACACCGGAAAAAATGGCACAGGCAGAGACGGTAAAAGGAAGTGCAGGTGTCAAGGTGCTGGGGTCCGGCTGTGAAAAGTGCAATGCGCTGGAGAAGGCTACAATAGCCGCCCTTGAGGAACTGAACATGGATACGACTATAGACCATGTA
>CAUDRD010000218.1 GCA_958451705.1 uncultured Oscillospiraceae bacterium | reverse complement strand
TGTAGGACATTTTGTTCAGATTATGGTAATGGCCCATATGCAGCGTGCAGGTCATGTGCCCATAGCTCTTTTCGGCGGCGGAACGGGAATGATAGGCGACCCTTCCGGAAAAACCGATATGAGAAAAATGCTCACAAAAGAGACAATCCAGCATAACATTGACTGCTTCCAGAAGCAGATGTCAAAGCTTGTGGATTTTTCAGACGGTAAAGCTATAATGGTAAACAATGCCGACTGGCTTATGAACCTTAACTACATCGAGTTTTTAAGAGAAGTAGGAGTTCATTTTTCAGTTAACAGAATGCTTGCCGCAGAGTGCTATAAGCAGCGTCTAGAGCGTGGCCTTTCATTCTTTGAAATGAACTACATGGTTATGCAGAGCTACGACTTCCTTGAGCTTAACAGAAAGTACGACTGCTGTCTTGAGCTTGGTGGCGACGACCAGTGGAGCAACATTATAGGCGGCGTTGAGCTTATAAGACGTGCTGAGGGCAAAGAGGCATACGGTATGACCTTTAAGCTTCTCCAGACCAGCGACGGCAGAAAGATGGGCAAAACTGAAAAAGGCGCTGTTTGGCTTAATCCTGAAAAGACAAGTCCATACGAGTTTTACCAGTACTGGCGCAACGTTGACGATGCCGACGTTACAAACTGCATGAAGATGCTTACCTTTATCCCCATGGATGAAATCAGAGAGTATGAGAAGCTGGAGGGCAGCGAAATCAATAAGGCTAAGGAAGTACTTGCCTTTGAGGTTACAAAGCTTATACACGGCGAAGAAGAGGCAATAAAAGCAAGAGATGCGGCAAAAGCACTTTTCTCAAATAACGCCAATTCAGAAAATATGCCAACGACTGTTCTCACTGATGACGATTTTGAAAACGGAGCAATAACCGTTATTGACGCAATGGTTAAGGCAGGTCTTGTTAAGTCCAAAGGTGAGGCCCGCCGTCTTATAACTCAAGGCGGTGTATCAGTCAACGACAATAAGGTTTCCTCTATTGATGAGGTTATAACTTCTGATGATGCCGCTCAGGGAGTTGTCATTAAAAAGGGCAAAAAGATATTTCATAAAATAACTAAATAATAATAAAAGAAAAGTAATACGCAGAATATTTAACAAAAATATTCTGCGTATTTTGTTTAGCTATTGTCATATTTCCGTAACAATTCGTTAATAAGCTTATGGTAAAATTTATCATACCGAATAATAACTAAGGAGGGATAGTGATGAAAGAGAATCCATATTCAGCCATCACTCCGGAAATTTTGGAGCTTACAGAGCTTTGCCGTTCAAATAACAGCATTGAAGCTGAACTTTATACTAAGTATAATGTTAACCGTGGACTTCGTGATCTAAACGGAAACGGTGTCCTTACCGGTCTTACTGAAATTTCTGAGATAATATCATCTAAGATGGTGGACGGACAAAAGGTGTCCTGTGACGGCGAGCTTTACTACCGCGGAGTAAATATCGAAGATATTGTAAGAGGTTTTATAAAAGAAAAACGTTTCGGCTTTGAAGAGACAACATATTTGCTGCTTTTCGGCCAGCTTCCCAATAAAGAACAGCTTAAAAAGTTCAATGAAACCCTTTCTTATTACAGAACGCTTCCCAAAAATTTTGTACGAGATATAATTCTTAAGGCACCGAGTTCTGATATGATGAATGTCCTTGCACGAAGTGTTTTGACCATGTATTCATACGACGATAACCCCAACGACATTTCTCTTCCCAATGTGCTCAGACAGTGCCTTCAGCTTATTGCATTGTTTCCGCTGTTTTCCGTTTACGGTTATCATGCTTATAACTATTATCATAACGTAAACAGTCTTTTCATTCATTCACCGAAACCCGAATATTCAACTGCCCAGAATATTCTTCATATGCTCAGAGCAGATAGTAAATTTACTGAGCTTGAGGCAAAAATTCTCGATGTAGCTCTTGTGCTTCATGCAGAGCACGGAGGCGGAAACAACTCTACTTTTACAACTCACGTTGTAACTTCTTCGGGTACTGATACTTATTCGGCAATCGCTGCTGCTCTCGGTTCACTTAAAGGACCTAAGCACGGCGGAGCCAATATAAAAGTTGTTAAAATGTTCGAGGATATGAAGAAGAATATCGACGATTGGAGTAATGAAGATAAAATAGCTCAGTACCTCCGTGACCTTCTTCATAAAGAAGCTTTCGATAGATCCGGTCTTATTTACGGTATGGGACATGCAGTTTACTCTCTTTCCGACCCGAGGGCAAATATTCTCAGAAGCTTTGTTGAAAATCTTTCGGAAGAAAAGGGCAGAATGGCTGAGTTTAAGCTTTATTCTACAGTTGAACGTCTAGCACCGGAAATTATAGCCGACGAAAGAAAGATGTATAAGGGCGTCAGTGCAAATGTTGACTTCTACAGCGGCTTTGTTTACGGCATGATGGATCTTCCCGCCGAGCTTTATACTCCGATTTTTGCTATTGCAAGAATAGCCGGTTGGAGTGCTCACCGCATGGAAGAGCTTATAAACTGCGGAAAGATTATAAGACCTGCATATAAGAGCGTAGGTCAGCACAAGGATTATCAGGCTCTTGAGGAAAGATAATTTTACAGAGCTTCAAATCAGCTGATGTAAATATTTGTTATGACACGATAAACAGCGTCTATCCGTGAATTTCGGATGGATGCTGTTATTTATATATCTGATTTTATAAATCATCGAGCCTCTCAAAAACAACAGATTGAAATTCATTTCAAATTCCTGTATCATAAATGCAAAACCATAATGAAAGGCGAAAAATATGAGTGCTTCTTTTAAATCATTTACTCTAAACAATAATATTCAAATACCCTCAATTGGCTTCGGAACATGGCTCATAGAAAACGGCGATACAGCAGTTAAAATTGTTTCTCAGGCCCTTGAGTGCGGATACCGTCATATTGATACGGCTGCCGCTTACGGCAATGAGGAAAGCGTTGGTAAAGCAATAAGGGAAAGCGGTATAGACCGCAGTGAAATTTTTGTAACAAGTAAGGTATGGAATACCGAAAGAGGATACGATAAAGCTCTTGCCGCTTTTGATAAAACCATGGAAAAGCTTGGCTTAGATTATCTTGACCTTTACCTTATTCACTGGCCCTGCAATGTAGGTGATAAAGAGGAGTGGTCTAAGGTAAACAGCGAAACATGGCGTGCCCTCGAAAAGCTCTATGCACAAAAGAGAATAAGAGCCATAGGCGTAAGTAATTTCAAGGTTCATCATCTTGAAGAGCTGCTTAAAAACTGTCCTGTTATTCCTATGGTAAATCAGATCGAATTT
>CAUDRD010000217.1 GCA_958451705.1 uncultured Oscillospiraceae bacterium | reverse complement strand
GGTGCAACAGGATATATAGACACAAACTTTGAGGGCAAAGCTCAAAAGGCAGTTGAAGAACTGGAAAACGGAAGCGACTTTGTATATATCCACATTGAAGCTCCCGACGAGTGCGGTCACAGAAACGAGCCGGAAAACAAAGTAAAGTCAATTGAGCTTATTGACTCCCGTGTGCTTCCCATTGTACTTGATGCCCTCGAAAAGTATGACGACTACAAAGTGATGATTCTCCCCGACCATCCTACACCTATTGTAACCGGTACACACGCATCTGACCCCGTTCCCTTTATGATTTACCATAAGAAGGACGAAAAGGACAGCGGCGTTGACTCAATAAACGAAGAAACCGCTTCAAAGACAGGCATCTTCATTGAAGAAGGTCCCTCACTTATGGGCAGGTTTCTTTCAAAATAAATTTTAGCTAAGGACGTGATACCCATGAAAATAAACACAAAGTGCGTTCAGGCGGGATACACCCCCAAAAACGGCGAACCGAGAGTGCTCCCCATCATTCAGAGCACCACTTATAAATATGAGTCCAGCGAGCAGATGGGCAGACTTTTCGACCTTCAGGAAAGCGGATATTTCTACACCCGTCTTCAGAACCCCACAAATGACGCTGTCGCAGCTAAAATCGCTGCTCTCGAAGGCGGCGTAGGCGCAATGCTCACTTCTTCCGGTCAGGCTGCAAACTTCTTTGCTCTTTTCAATATCTGCTCCGCAGGTGATCACATTGTAAGCTCCGCTGCAATCTACGGCGGAACCTTTAACCTTATTGCCGTCACTCTCAAAAAGCTGGGCATCGACTGCACATTTGTAAGCCCCGACGCAACCTATGAAGAGCTCTGCGCAGCAGTTAAGGACAACACAAAATGTTTCTTTGCAGAGACAATATCCAACCCCTCACTGGATGTACTGGATATTGAAAAATTTGCAAAGGCTGCTCACGATAACGGTGTACCCCTTATTGTTGACAATACTTTCCCCACACCTATCAACTGCCGTCCCTTCGAGTTCGGCGCTGATATAGTAACCCACTCCACCACAAAGTACATGGACGGACACGCCACAAGCGTAGGCGGAGTTATTGTTGACGGCGGAAAGTTTGACTGGGCACAGAACGACAAGTTCCCCGGACTTACAACTCCCGACGACTCCTATCACGGCATCACATACACCGAATCTTTCGGAAATGCCGCTTATATTACAAAGGCTACAACTCAGCTTATGCGTGACCTTGGTTCAATCGCCGCTCCCCAGAATGCATTTCTCCTGAACCTGGGCCTTGAAACCCTCTTCCTGCGTGTTGAACGCCATTGCAGCAACGCTCAGAAAGTAGCTGAATTCCTCGAGAAAAACGATATGGTTTCATGGGTCAACTATCCCGGACTTCCCGGAAATAAGTACTATGACCTTGCAAAGAAATATATGCCAAACGGCACCTGCGGAGTTATTTCCTTCGGCGTTAAGGGCGGCAGAGAAGCAGCTACAAAGTTCATGGATTCATTAAAGCTTGCAGCTATTGTAACCCATGTTGCAGACGCAAGAACCTGTGTCCTTCACCCTGCCAGCACAACTCACCGTCAGCTTAATGACGAGCAGCTTGAGGCAGCGGGAGTAAGTTCAGACCTTATCCGCCTTTCTGTTGGCATTGAGGATGTTGAAGATATTATCGAAGACATCCAGCAGGCTCTCGAAAAGGCTAAGGCATAAAGAATTTAATAATCATTACAACACAAAAGGCAGAACCGTTTTAAACGGCTCTGCCTTTTTGAATTGCCTCTCAGCAGTTATGCTGTTTTAAAAAACTTTTTGCCTGCCGTTTTAACATAAATCAAAAGAGGTGTAACACAGAAATAAAATACAATAAGCGGGAAATAGCCATATAAAACCGCAAGCGGTAAAACTGCAATAAGTGTATTCAGAATAAGCGCAATAAGAATCTTTCTGCTCTCTTCACGTTCAAGCTCTTTAATGTGGACTAACATGAATAATACCTGCGAAAGAGCGACTACTATGCTTAAAATGTATACAGCAAAGGTGTTTGGCAGTAAAAAGCCATACAATACAGAGGAAAAATTTTGTGCTTTTATAATCCAAGCTATTGCCAGTGCTATAATTGCAATCACACACAAAACAAAACCTGCCGCCATTATCCAGGTTACTGCGGTGAAAATTTTGTCTGTCCCTTTTCTAAAATCCTTCTGCGTCAGCTCTGCCAAAATAAAAACAGGCGGAACCCACAAAAGAACCATGGGTTCAAGATTGTGGAGAGACAAAAACCAGACCGCCGGAGCTTCAAGAATAAGATTAAAAAGCAAAACTGCAATTAAAAATTTACCGCCCGGGTTGCCCTTATACCTTTTTACATGGGAAACAATAAACAGCAATTGAGCAAAAATGGTTATTCCGACAAAAGCCCATATTACATGCTCACCAAAAAACACTCGGTTAAACTTAAATATTATTTCAGGAGGTGTACCGCAACAAATCCAAGCATAAATAATCAGGGCCGGCACAAACATTATAACCATGGCACACGTTACAACTGTAAAGATTTTATCAGAAATTTTGTAAAATTTATTTTCTTTCATAAAATCACCTCGTTTCTTTTAATGCATGACAGCCTATGCTTTATGCTGTAGTTTTAAAAAACTTTTTGCCTGCCGTTTTAACATAAATCAAAAGTGGAGCAGCACAAAGATAAAGCATATAACATTCTTCTACAACAAAAACATTCATATATACAGTCGATATGATAACCAAAATAGTATTTAAAATAATTGCGACCTTAAATTTAACACAGCTTTTTTCTTTAAGCTCTTTTGAATATGCTATAAGAAAAGCTATCTGCGCAAAAATGATTACTCCGATGAGAACCTGAACATACGGTATAACAGAAAACACAAAATTATACCAATCAGGAAGAAACGGTTTATTTTTTAGCAGCGACGCAATAACAGCAAGAATGCTCATAACAAAACCTACTGCCATTATCCATGTTACAGCATTAAAAATTTTATTCGTTCCTTTACAAAAGTTTTTTCGTGTTGTCTCTACTAAGATCATTACAGTTGGAATCCATAAATAGAACACAAGGTGGAGGTCAAACACACAAAGTAACCACACTACGGGAGCTTCGGGAAGCAGAGTTAAAATTAAAAGCGCAATGAGAAATTCGTCGCTTTTTTCGCCTTTGTAATTCTTCAAATGTGAAATCACAAAAAGAATCTGCGCCGCAGCGGATATGATAGCCAAAACCACCGTTAAAGTCGTATTCTCAAAAATACAGCAAAACCATATAATTATATC
>CAUDRD010000216.1 GCA_958451705.1 uncultured Oscillospiraceae bacterium | reverse complement strand
CCCGCAATCATATCCTTAACAGCTTTATAATTTACAGTAACCCGCTCCTTTAACGGTGAGGAATAGCCTTTCGGCGCTCTGCCTATAGTGGGAGCCGCAAATGCCTTTACGCTGTTTAAGGCTTCATTCCAGCCCTCACCGCAGGATTTTTCTATTTTTTCGAGATAGGAGAGTACCGCAAAGTGAGAAGGAGAATATTTTTCATAAAGGTCGTCGCCCTCCATAAGGGAAAGGGAATTGCTTATTATCTCTTTGCAATACTCTGCTGTCTCTTTTACCTTCTTAAGAATTTCACAAAGCCACGGGTGGTTATCAGGTTCGCAGTGGGGATTATACAAATTTAAAATATCCTCATACCATTTATCTGGAAAAGCACAGGCGCAGACATAATTGTAAATTTTAAGTATCTGATTTGCCAAAGCTTCATCGTTTCCGTTTTTACCGAAAAGCAGATTCAGATTTTCAAAATCGGTGTTCCCGCAGGCATATTGCTCCTCAAAAATATCGGCAAGAATGGAATTTCCTATAATCCTGCTTTCGCTGGAGTCCAGTATTCTGTAATCGGGTGAAACCCCTGCGGCGTGAAAATTTTCTCTTACAAAATCTCCGCAGAAGCTGTCAATGGTACAAATCTTTGCGCTGTTCAGAAGAAGCTTCTGCCTTAAAAGAAGCTGATTTGTAGGGTCTTCGGCAAGACGGCTTTCAATTGCTGCGCTTATTCTCGAACGCATTTCATTGGCAGCCGCCTTTGTAAAGGTAACTATTAAAAGGCTGTCGGCACTGCACGGGTTTTCGCCTGTAAGCCTCGAAATAACCCTCTCAACCAGTACGGCGGTTTTTCCCGAACCTGCCGCAGCGGAAACCAGCACCGTTCCGCCTCTTGCATCAATCGCCGCTTTTTGGGCATCAGTCCAGTTTCTGCTCATTCTCATTCTCTTTCTCCTCCTTTCTCAGCTCTTTAAGGGCCTCTTCATTGGAAAACTTTGCAAGATTTCTCACAGGGGAATCCTTTTCTCTTCCGCACACATAGGAATAGCTGCACCACTGGCATATATCCTTGTAATTTCCGCCCTCGCTGGGCAGAGCTTCCACCTTTCCTTCATGGAGATATTCCGCCATATCTTCTATAATTTTATCCATCTTATTAAAGAGCTTACCCATTTCCTCAAGGGCAATAAGAGTTCCCGTAAGCTCATTTTTGGAATTATATTTAACATCAATAAAGCGTCCCGCCATATTTTCTTCCATGCCCTGAATTACCTTCATGTCCCTTAAGACAATTCCGTTCATGCGGTAAACGCTGTCACGCTTTTCCTGAATTTCCTTTTCGTCATCCCTGGAAGAAGCGCTTTCTGAGGGGAGAGCGGCGCTCATATAGAGAACTCCCGAAGGCACTATTTTGCCGTATCTCTCAGAGCCGTTTTTAGCTATATTCATAAGGTAAATGAGCATCTGCATATTAAGGCCCTGCAAAACGTCGGAAAGGGCGAATTTTTTGCCGCCGGATTTGTAATCCACAACCCTTATATACGAACCGCCGTCCTCTTCCATAAGGTCACCACGGTCAACGCTGCCACGGATTACTATTTTTCCTCCGTCTTTGAGTTTAAGCTCATAGGGAGGTATATCCCCGTCTTTATCCATTTTAAGCTCAAAATCAACGGGCATGAATTTGCACACAAGATATTCTTCCGCTATTCTCTCAACAACGGAAACGAGAACCCTTTTAAGCTGACGGTAAAGGAAGAGAAAGCGGCTTGTCTTTTCCTCTTCGCCGCCCATATGCATTGAAAGGTATTCTTCTAAAAGCTTCGTTACCTCTTCTTCCCTCTCCTTGTCACTAAGCTCCGAGAGAGCTTTGCCCGGATACTTTTTAAGGAGATTTTCCAAAACATAGTGTATTACCGTACCTCTGCTTAAGGGGTCAAGCTCCGCTTTTTTATCTTCCGATAAACGCAGACCATGCTGGCAGAAATATTTAAAACGGCAGGAATAAAAGCTTTCTATAGCGGAAGCGGAGAAATACATATTTTCTCCGAAAAGCTTTTTGGAGATTTCGGGATTTTCAAATTCCGCAGGTTTATTCTCTACCGCACGCTTTACTCCCTTAAGCTTCTGTGAATACTCCTCCCTGTGAGAGAGAAATTCTTTGAGAGTCTGAGAAAATTCATCCTGTCTTTTAAAAGCGTCGGGGTAAAGCTCAAAGGCGGAGCGGACGCTTTCAATCTTTTCAATTTCTGTACGGAGAGATGTATCGGTTATAAGGCAGCTGGGAACAATTCGCTGAATTTCCGTAACAATTGAAGAGGGAGACGCCGCAGTTCCGTCGGAGAGCTTATCAGCACAGGTTACATAAAGCTTTTCACGGGCTGAACAAATTGTGTTATAAGCCAAAAACTGCTCATCCACCGCTTTATATTCTCCCGGCTCCGAAATTTCCATACCGAGATTTAAAAGCACTCTGCGGTCGGCATCGGTGAGAAGTCCCGAGGAGGTTATTTGTAAAGGAAACACTCCGTCACAGGCTCCTATTACAAATACCGCTCTTGGAGAATCCATTCTTATTCTGTCGGCGCTGCCTGCATTTACTACATCAAGTCCCTGGGGGAGGCTTCCCATATCGCAGGAGGCGAGCATAATTTCAAAAAGCTCACTGTAACGCTTTAAGGTGACGGGGTTTTCGCCCATGGTAATTGCACACTCGTTAAGCACACCCATGAGCATATCCCATATTCTTCCCTGTTCTGCGGCAAGGGCGGTTTCGCCGTCCGCTTCCAGCTCTTTTGCGTAATCCTTTAAGTGATCTCCCACTTTGATTTTTATGAGAAAATCATATATGGCCTTAGAGATATTCTCACCGCCGCCTTTTTTCGCCTGTTCGGCAAACTTCTCCAAAGGCACTGCAATCCGCTTTCTCAGACTATTAATTTTTTCAAGTTCCTTTTCTGATTTATCCGTTGTATCCTCAGTAAGTCCGAAGGGATTCTGAGTAAAGTCATAAAGCCACCTTTTGCCGCTGATGCTCCACATAAGCACATAGTTTTCAAGCTCTCCCGTTTCAGAGGCGGAAAAGCCCGCAAGTCCCGTTTTTAAGACATTGATTATGCTGGAAGTTGAAAAACTGCTGTTTGCACAGTCAAGGATATTTCTCACAAGGGCAACAAGAGGCTGCGAAGATATGGGCTTTCTGTCGTCACGGTAAAAGGGCACAGAATATCTTTCAAAAGCCCCCTGAAGCTCCGCTTTATATAAATTAATATCCCTTGCAACAACCGCAATATCACGGCAGCGGAAGTTCTCCTCCCTCATAAGCCGCT
>CAUDRD010000215.1 GCA_958451705.1 uncultured Oscillospiraceae bacterium | reverse complement strand
ATAAGCTGCCGTTATTGTATCCAATATAGCCACAGGGGCATATACCAAAACAGAATCCGGAGAATAGATCGTATCGGAAATATAATATTGGCGCCCTGCAACGACTTTACCTTCCAATTTGACAGGCACTAGTTTAGACTTTCCGGTAGAATAGATATACTCCAGAGTATCAGGCTTTACAGACAGCAAACGGGTCGATACATTAAGTTGTCCTGCTATTTTTTTCTCAAGTTCCGACGCATAAATCTTCACATGATTATCAGGTACTTTCGACTCGGAAAAATCGATATTAACGGGAAAAAAGCTTTTACCCAACATATAGTTCAGCAACACCGTTCCTTTATCTTTTACTTTAATGCGGAGTTCAGAAGGAGGTTCAGAAGTTAAAACCACATGATTGGGCACTCCTTTCAAACGGACAGGAATAGAAAATTCTGCTTCATAATCATTGTTTAACGTTTGAAGCAACCAAAATCCGCCTGCAATAAAAAAGAAAAATAAAAAAATTAAGAACTCTCTGCTCTTATCACTAAGCAGAAAGTCCTTAATCTTTCTTGATAATTTTAAATAAATATACTTTATGTTCCTACGTTCGAACATAGGCTTTATTTATTTTTAGTTCCTTATTTCGTAGCAGACTGACTGTTGGCAGCAGAAGCATCTGCAAAAATAGAGTTCTTATCTATCTTAATTTTTACATTAGAAGCGATTTCAAGAACAATGTAATCATCATTGATTTCCTTAATCACACCATGAATGCCACCAGCAGTAATCACATTCTGGTTAACCTGGAGAGATTTGCGGAAATTAGCGATCTCTTTCTGCTTCTTGTTCTGCGGACGAATCATGAAGAAATACATGATAACAAACATTGCTATCAGCATGATCCACATCAAACTACCGTCAGGGCCAGCAGCAGGAGCTTGAAAAAATACAGTTAATAGGTTCATAAAATAATCAGTTTTATTAGTTTTTTAATCTATTTAGACAAAGGTATTAGTTTTTTGTCAACTTACCTTCTTTTTTTAATTGATTAACTATTCCGTCCAATGTACCATTGATAAAGCTACCGCTTTTCACTGTACTATAGAGTTTAGCAATCTCTACATACTCATTTAACGAAACGCTGACCGGAATGTTCGGAAAACTAAGAATTTCTGCTAATGCACATTGCATAATAATTACATCCATGAAAGCTACACGATCCAAATCCCAGTTCTTTGTATTTTCACTGATCAAGTGCCGGTAATAGTCGGCATTTAAAATGGCCCGACGGAACAAACGGCGTGCAAACTCCTGGTCTTCGTCATCTTTGAACTCGGGTAACAATGGTTGGTTAGCTCCCTGTTTTTCTTCAAAACGCTTAATGGTCTTCAATACAAATGTATCGACAATCTCCTTATCATCATTCCAATATAAACTCTGATCTTCCAACACCTGATCTAACGAATCATTATTAAAAACGAAAGTTTTATAGAGTTTTCTCCATAATTCACGATCTGCTTCATAAGATTTGTCAGAAGAAGCCATATACTCCTTGTATATATCGGATGCAATAATCTTTTCGTATAATTCTTTAATGAAGTCCTGATCATTAGCCCAGGTCCTTTTCTGATTAGCTATAAATTCGCTCAATTGTTTATTCACTTCGAGTTGTGCAACAAATTTATTTTCCACAAACTTCATGTTAGGATACAACTCTTCTTTAGTCGGCGCTAGTTTAGCTTTCGCTGTGTCGATGCGTTTTTGTGCATATTCCGTCAAAGCAATCATAAGCATCAGCAAATAGTTGTACAGATCATAAGCCTTTGAGAGGCTAAAGAACAACTCTTTCTCCGCTGAGTCTAAATTTTTGCTGCCGTTTTGATAGTAAGCATACACTATCTGTATGATCTTTAGACGAATAAGAACTCTGTTAATCATAATCTTAATTAATACTGTTATTAACGAATTGCAAAAGTAGACATTTTTAATGAGTTTACACAAATAAATCACATTTTTTAATGCAGTATTTCATTCTCTTTCCTTTTTCTTTTGACAGTTTAAAAAAAATATCCAATTTTGAAGCCAATTATAAACAGACCTAACAATATGGAAGATTTTAAAAAGAAAATAGGAACAGACATGAATGATAAAGAGATCGTATTCTCAAAATCAATAAAGGCCGGTAAACGTATATATTACCTGGACGTTAAAAAGAACCGCAAAGATGAAATGTTTCTTGCCATTACCGAAAGCAAGAAAGTTGTGATGGGCGAAGGAGATGACTCTCAAGTAAGCTTTGAAAAGCACAAAATTTTCTTGTATAAAGAGGATTTTGGTAAATTCATGGCCGGACTCGAACAAGCTATCAACTTCATCAATCAGAATCAAGAATATACAGAAGATTCCGAATCGGAGGAAAAAGTCGAACCTGAAAGTGAACCGGAGACTACAGTTTTGGATAGCGAAATCAAAATTGACATTGATTTTGAATAATTAAAGGCATCAATTCTTTGATATTTCAGAAAGAAAGTGTAATTTTGCACCGCTTTTTGCACATCGTGTGATAACCACATCGTGTGATGGTGAATTAAGCAAGCAAAATAACTTAATTTAGAGTAACACAAAAAATTTCAAGAAATGAGATCAATTGAAGTAAAAGGAACTGCAAGAACAATTGCAGAACGCTCTTCTGAACAGGCAAGAGCTTTGAAAGAAATTCGTAACAACGGTGGTGTACCTTGCGTACTTTATGGTGGTGAAGAAGTAGTTCACTTCACAGTGACCAACGAAGGACTTCGTAATTTGGTTTACACTCCGCATATTTATGTAGTTGATTTGGTTATTGATGGCAAAAAAGTAAATGCCATTCTGAAAGATATCCAATTCCACCCGGTAAAAGATACTATCCTGCACGTTGACTTCTATCAGATTGACGAAGCTAAACCTATTGTAATGGAAGTACCTGTACAGCTTGAAGGTCTTGCTGAAGGTGTGAAAGCCGGTGGTAAATTGGCATTGCAGATGCGTAAACTGAAAGTGAAAGCTTTGTATAATATCATTCCGGAGAAACTGACTATTAATGTATCTCACCTGGGTCTCGGTAAGACAGTAAAAGTTGGCGAACTAAGCTATGAAGGTTTAGAATTGCTGAATGCAAAAGAAGCTGTTGTATGTGCTGTTAAGTTGACTCGTGCAGCAAGAGGTGCAGCTGCTGCAGCCGGAAAATAATATCGGTTATCCCTTTAACAAAGATATCATTCAAACGCAGATTAATGCAGATTTTACGATCTGTGTTAATCTGCGTTCTTATTTAAAACAAACAGATTGAAAAGATATGAAATACTTAATTGTC
>CAUDRD010000214.1 GCA_958451705.1 uncultured Oscillospiraceae bacterium | reverse complement strand
CTTTGACCGTTCAGGAAGAAGTGGGTACAAGAGGAGCAGGACCTGCCGTATTTAATGTAAAGCCTGACGAAGCTATTGTAGTGGATGTGAGCTTTGGTCTTTCTCCAGGACTTAAAGATGAAGAGTGCGGAAAGCTTACAAAAGGCCCCATGATCGGCATATCTCCTACCCTTGACGAAAATATTACAAATACTCTTATTGAAGTGTGCAAAAAAGAAAACATCCCGTTCCAGCGTGAGATAATGGGCGGAAGAACGGGAACAAATGCGGATGTTGTAAGTACAAACTCAGGGGGAATAAAAACGGGGCTTGTCTCCGTACCTCTCAGGTATATGCACACTGCCGCTGAGGTTGTAGATACAGCGGATATAGAAAATACCGCAAAGCTCATAGCCTGTTATATTGAGAAGGGAGGCTGCTGTGATGACTGAAATGCTTAAAAACCTCTGTAACGCAAACGGTATTTCCGGCAGAGAAGAGGAAGTAAGAAAGCTGATTCTTTCGGAAATAGAGCCTTATGCTCAGTGTAAGGTTGATGCTTTGGGAAATATAATCGCTTTTAAAAAGGGCAAGAATGCGGCGGCTTCAAAAGTGATGCTTGCGGCACATATGGATGAAGTAGGCTTTATGGTTAACTACATCACCGAAAGCGGATATATAAAAATTACTCCTGTTGGAGGAATTGACCAGCGTGTAGTTTACGGCAGAAGAGTAATAATAGGCAAAAACAAAATAACCGGTGTAATCGGAGCAAAGGCCGTACATCTTCTCACAGGTGACGAAAAAAACAAGGTTCCCGATTTTTCCGAAATGTATGTGGATATAGGAGCCGAAAGCCGTGAAGAGGCGGAAAAATATGTAAGCCTTGGAGACAGCGTTTATTTTGATTCCGATATTTATCCTTTCGGTGACGGCTTCATTAAAGGCAAAGCCATTGACGACAGAGCGGGCTGCGCTATACTCATAGACATGATAAAGCAGGAGCAGCCATATGATCTGTATTTTGTCTTTACAGTTCAGGAGGAGGTAGGCACAAGAGGAGCAAAGGCAACTGCATTTTCCGTAATGCCAGATAAGGCAATTGTGGTCGAAACCACCACTGCCGCAGATATTGCGGCAGTGGAAGGAGAAAAAAGAGTCTGCGAGCTTGGAAAAGGCCCCGTTGTGTCCTTTATGGATAGAGGCACAGTCTATGACAGCGAGCTTTATTCTCTTGCTTTTAGTATTGCCCAAAGGGAGAATATTCCCTGCCAGACAAAAACTCTTGTGGCGGGAGGAAACGACAGCTCAGCCATTCATGTAAGTGCAGGGGGCGTTAAAACCGTTGCCGTATCTCTGCCCTGCCGTTATCTTCATTCGCCGTCCTGTGTAATCTATGAAAAGGACTATGAAAACGCAGGCAAACTCATACCGCTCCTTGCCGGGGAGATGGCGTCTTGCTGAGGCTTTTAGAAAGAGAAATCAAACTGCCTCTTTCCCTAAGCCCCATGACCGTAGAAATTGAAGCACTTATAAAAACCTACGGATTCAGTACAAACTTTGCCTTTTTCTGGGTGCAGGAAAAAGAGGGAAAGATAACTGCGGCAGTTTCAAAAGTGGATTCCCATGTGACCGTTGCGGCGGGAAAGGGCTTTGACTGCACTGAACTTAAAGAATTTTTATGGGTTATCGGTTTTTCTTCCCTTTTAGGTGAAAAACAGGTTTTAGAGGATTTAGGCTTTAAAAAAGCGGAAAAAGGCATTATAATGAAATATAACCCCGTCAATATGTCGAAAGTCGGTTTTTGCCCCAATTCCTGTGAAGAACCGCCTTACAGAAAAATATATAATCTTCTTAAAGAGCCGGATGTTTTCGGGGAGAGTATTTCTTCCTATGAGGACTGGCTTTGCGATTTATCCGTAAGGGTGCGCAATAGCTGCGCCAGGGTTTTCTACCGTGAAAGGGAAGATAGATGTATTTCCTGCGGAATGTTCACCTTTGAAAGTGAACGGGGCGCCGTAATAGGCGCAGTGGCAACCCACAGGGATTTTCGCAGCAAAGGCTATGGGTCAGAAATTGTAAAAGAGCTCTGCACAGCTGCACAAAGAGAAAAAAAGGATGTTTTTCTTATGTGCAAAGAGGATAAGGTGTCCTTTTATAAAAAACTTGAATTTAAAATTACGGGAGAATTTTCTCTTTGTCAGGGAGTAAATAATGAATAACTTTTTTAAAATTGACAAAAAAATAATTGAGGCTTCTGAAAAGGCTATGGAGCAATCAGAAAAAGCCTTTAAAAGAATAGACAAAATAACAGAGTACAACCAGCAAAAGGTGCTTGCCGCCTTTATTGACAATAAAGTAAGCGAAAACCATTTAGGTATTTCCACCGGTTATGGCTACGGCGATCCGGGAAGAGAAACTCTTGATAAAGTTGTTGCTCAGGTTTTCGGCGGTGAAGATGCGGTAATGCGCCATACCTTTACCTGCGGCACACATACCCTTGCAACGGCTCTTTTCGGAATACTCCGTCCCGGGGATACAATGCTCTGCGCTACGGGGCTTCCCTATGATACAATTCAGCCGGCAATCGGTATAACGGGCACTCCCGGTCAAGGTTCCTTAAAGGATTTAGGTGTAAAATATGTTCAGGCGGATTTAAACGAAAAAGGCGAACCTGATATTGAAAAAATCGTTTCGCTTTTAGACAGCTCCGTTAAAATGGTGTATATCCAGCGTTCAAGAGGCTACAGTCTGCGTCCGAGTCTTTCCGTTGCCAAAATCGGAGAGATAGCAAAAGCCGTAAAGAGTGTGAGCAATGCCGTGATAATGGTGGATAACTGCTACGGTGAGTTTGTTGAACAGACAGAGCCTCTTCAGGTGGGAGCGGATCTTATCGCCGGTTCCCTTATAAAAAATCCCGGCGGCGGAATAGCCCCCTGCGGAGGATATATAGCCGGTAAAAAGGAATATGTAGAGCTTTGTACATACCGTATGACAACTCCCGGTCTCGGCAGAGAAGTGGGAGCCACGTTGGGACAAAACCGCAATCTCTTCATGGGATTTTTTGCTGCTCCACATGTTACGGGGGAAGCTCTTAAAACCGCTGAATTTACTGCTTCCCTTTTCAGCATTTTAGGTTATGACGTTACGCCGAAGCCGGGAGAAGTAAGGGCGGATATAATCCAAAGCGTACTTCTTAAAAACGAGGAAGCCCTCATTGCCTTTTGTCAGGGAATGCAGAAAGGCGCACCCGTTGACTCCTACGTCACTCCCGAGCCATGGGATATGCCCGGCTATGACAGTAAGGTTATTATGGCGGCAGGCGCATTTACATTAGGTTCTTCAATTGAGCTTTCTGCGGACGCTCCTCTTCGTGAGCCTTATGCAGCCTGGATGCAGGGTGGACTCAATTTCCACAG
>CAUDRD010000213.1 GCA_958451705.1 uncultured Oscillospiraceae bacterium | reverse complement strand
GGCTGTCGTTTCTTTTGATTCCTGCAAAGAATAAATCGTTTTTTCTTTCAAAACGACTTTAAGAAAATCATGTTTATCTCCCGCATTTTTGGAAAAAACAAAAACGGAGGAGATAATAATGGATGTATTAAAAGTGATACTCACAGCGCTCCTTTCAGCGGGGGCGCTGTTTCTTATTGCGAAGATAATGGGACACAAACAGATGGCACAGCTTGACTTTTTCGATTACATTAACGGCATTACAATAGGCTCTATTGCGGCGGAGCTTGCAACGGAGCTGGAATCTCCCTGGAAACCGCTGATTGCAATGGCTGTGTATGGATTTATATCGTTTACTTTGAGTATTCTCACAAATAAATTTCCCAGAACGAGAAAATTCATCAACGGTACTCCCACGGTGATAATGAACGGCGGAAAAATCTACCGTAAAAATATGAAAAAGGCGAAGCTTGATTTAAGCGAGTTTATGGTTATGTGCCGTCAGGAGGGGTATTTTGATTTAACCGCAATACAGACGGCGATTTTTGAATATAACGGACGGCTTACCATATTGCCGGTAAGTGAGAAACGCCCCATAGAGCCGGAGGATATGAACCTTACTGTGACCCCTGCATCTGTTTTCACCGAGGTTATTATGGACGGAAGAATTTTAGGCGAAAATCTCGAGAGAATGGGTCTCGACGAAAAGTGGCTTCAAAAAATGATAAAAGAGCAGGGGTATAAAAAAGCAGCTGAAATCTATCTTGGCATCTGCGACAGCAATAAAAGCCTTGTCTTGTTTAAAGGGGAATAGAAGGCATTATTTTTATAGTCAAAAAAGAAAAACCTCCGTGTCAGTTTTAGTAACAGACACGAAGGCGTACTTAATGTTTTTAAAATGCCAGCTTTATAATCACCGCTCCTGCAATAATTACCGCCGCTGCTATAACTCCTTTAATTATCATGGGCTTTGCAGCGTCAAAAGAGCTGGGTGCATGGGTGTAGATAAAATATTTAAAGGGATTTGTCACTCTTTTTCCCAAAAGAGAACGGTATGTTATAACTCTTGTCTCATACTTTTCGGGAGTGCTTTCGTTTATTTCAAAAACTCTTACTCCTCTGTCGAGGCCGGGGCCGTAAACGTTAAATCCGGCTCCCGGTGTATAGCCTAAGTCTATGCCGTCAACAGTGCCGTTAAAGCAGTTGATGTGGTCGTGGCCGAAATATGCGCCTATAACGTCACCCTGTTTAACCCAGGAGTCAAACTGTCCGTTGCTTTTAAAGGGAGCGGCTATATTCTCTTTCATGAAAGAGCCTTCCTTCTGCCATTTTTCGTCGAGAACGTAAAAATCAGGGTTGGCTCTGTTTCCCTGTATTGCGCCCTTCGTTTCTTTCGTAACTTTTCTAAGCAGACGGTACATTTCAGGTACGGGAATGTGCTGGAATACAAGGGACGGAACGGGTTTTCCGCCGTTTTCCTCTTTAAGCTGCTTACTTACGCTTTCATACCATTTAATCTGCTCAGGGGATACGGCGGCGTATCCTCCGTCGGGATTTTTTTCAAGGGAATCGATTATATAGAGATTAAAAATCACTTTATCGCTATTTTCAGAATAAATGGGAAGATTAAAGGTTGCAAGCCCTCCTGGCATTGAATCGTCGGAGGCGCCGTTTATACAGGTGGAATAGCTTTTGTAATATTCCATCTGCTGCTCTTTGCCGCAGCCTGCAAAGCGGTCGTGGTTGCCAAAGGTTACCGCAAATGGAACTCCTCTTTTTTCCAGTGGAGCAATGATTTTATCAATGGCTGTTTTGGCCTTTTTGCATCCGTCACCGCCGGCAAGGTTGAAACCGTATCCCTTAATCTGATCTCCAGTAAAAACTACAAGGTCGGGTTTTTCCGCATCTAAAGCCGCTTCAATTAATCTAACGGTATCAGTGGCGGTTTTTTGAGTATCCTGAGTGTCGGTAATCTGCATAATTTTAAGTTTACCGTTTTTAAAACGGAGTTTTTTGCTGTTATCCATAAAATGATAAACCTCTTCAATCAGCTAAATTTGTAACGGTAAAATGATAACATAAAATATTGTTAAATGCCATAGCATTTGGCAAAATGGCGTAAGATTGTTAAAGAATTATAGCAATAACATAAAAAATTAGACGATTTAAGTAAAAGGGAGTTGTTTTTTGTCATAGAAACGTTATCATATATAATAGCGGAGTTTGAAATTTTATATTAAAAGGAGAACGCAATATGCGCAGCGAAGGAGAAACGCTGAAATTCAAAAACGGCAAATTTAAGGTTATGCAGATAACCGATACCCAGGAAAGTGCGGCAGTTGCAAAGGATACCCTGAAACTTATAAACGCCGCCTTGGACGCTGAAAAACCCGATTTGGTAGTTTTCACAGGCGATCAGATAAAAGGTTACAGTGTGACATTCCTCGGAAAGAACAAGGAAGAAATTATTAAAAAGACCATAGGAAAAATCCTTGAACCGGTGGTAAAGAGAAATATTCCCTTTGCGGTAACTT
Source organism: uncultured Oscillospiraceae bacterium (assembly GCA_958451705.1). GTDB lineage: Bacteria > Bacillota > Clostridia > Oscillospirales > Acutalibacteraceae > UMGS263. The sequence goes on along the minus strand of CAUDRD010000213.1, from coordinate 927 downwards.
TCGGAAACCATGACCGTCAGACAGGTATTTCCAACGACAGACAGATTAAGTTTTATGAAGAGTACAGCCAGTGCGTTAAGGGAGAGAACGTATATGGCAGCGGAACCTATACCGTACCTGTAGAAGGAGCCGACGGAAAGCCCGCAATGAACATCTATATGGTTGATTCAGGCGGCGATGCAAAGGGCGGCGGATACGAAGCCGTCACCCCTGAGCAGATTGAGTGGTATAAATCCGCCAGAGAAGCTCTTAAAGAGAAGGCGGGAAAGTATGTTCCCTCAATAGTATTCCAGCACATTCCCGTAAGCGAATATTACAATGTGCTCAGAAGAGTGGGAAAACGTGACAAAAACGCCGTAAGAGCTTTCAGAACTCATAAGAACGAATATTATGTGCCTGAAGAAAAGGTCATGAGGGATAAAGACTACTTTATGCTGGAGCCTCCTTCAATTCCCGACGTAAATACAGGGGAGTTTGAGGCTATGAAAGAGAAAGGCGATGTCTTTGCCATATTTGTAGGTCATGACCACAAAAACAGTTTCGTAGGAACCTATGACGGAATAGATTTGGGATATACTCCGTCCTGCGGTTTCAACGTTTACGGCGAAGGCACAAAAAGAGCGGTTAGAATTTTCGAGTTCAGCGAAGAAAATCCCGCCGACTATAAGACCCGCACATTGAGCTTCCGTAATTTAATAGGCAGAAAGGTGCAGACTCCTGTTAAGGACTTTCTTTTTAAATACGCACCTACAACAGTTGATGCCGCAATACCCATGATAATTAAAGCTGTTATAGCGGTTTTGGCAATAGCCGCAGTAATTGCGATTATAGGATTTATTTTCTAATCTGAGAAAAGAGAAAGGATTTGCGGTATTCCGGCGTTGATTGGTTCCTGTGGAAAACCGCACGGTGAATAAGATGAGTAAA
>CAUDRD010000212.1 GCA_958451705.1 uncultured Oscillospiraceae bacterium | reverse complement strand
CTCATTTCCTGTATGCGTTCAGGAGATATAAGAACAATTGCCGTTGTATGCGGAGCAGCTCTTTTAGGTGCAATTTTGATTCTTATATTCAAGCCCTATGTTGCGGAGCGTTTTGCAACCTACCGCCACGTTTGGGAGTTCCCTGATGCGGGAGGATACCAGCAGACCCGGGTGCTGATTTATGCAGCCAGCGGCGGACTTTTCGGAACAGGAATAGGCAGAGGCGAGCTGAGAAACATCTTCGCCTCCACAACGGACCTTGTTTTCGGTGTTCTCTGTGAGGAATGGGGAGTAATTCTTGCAATTGCAGTGGTTCTCGTTTACGGATTTATCGCCGTACACGCCATTCGCAGCGCACAGGGAGCCCGCTCATCGTTTTTCGCAATAGCCGCTGTAGCCGCAGCGGGAATGATGCTCTTCCAAACCTGTCTTAATGTATTCGGAATTACAGATATTCTTCCCCTTACCGGCGTTACTCTGCCCTTTATAAGCCAGGGAGGTTCAAGTATGATATGCTCATGGGCGCTTTTGGCTCTGATTAAAGCCTGCGACCTGCGCACATATCCGTCATTTTATGAAAAAGTGGAGGCACAGCGATGAAAAGTACAACTAAAAGAGCATACGCTCTATACGCACTTGTGGCTTTCTTTATGGCGGGAATTATTTTCTTCGTCTCAACCCTTACTACAAATGCATCAACATGGGCTTTAAGCCGCTACAATAAGCACATCTACGACGGAAACACCCTTAACGTTGCCGGAAGCATTTACGATTCCAAAGGTGAGCTTCTTGTAGGCACACAGGACGGAAAACGTGTTTACAACGGCAGCGCATCGGTGCGAAAAGCAACCCTTCACGCCATCGGAGACTCTGACGGTTACATCTCAACGGGTATACAGTCCGTCTATAACGATGAGCTTATCGGATACAATTTTGTAAACGGAATTTATTCTATAAGCAAATACGGCACAGGAAACAATATCAGACTTACTTTGGACGCCGACGTATGTGTAACGGCTTTAAACGCACTTAACGGCAGAAAAGGTGCGGTAGGCGTATACAATTATAAAACAGGTGAAATAATCTGCATGGTATCTTCACCTACCTACGACCCTGAAAACAAACCCTCTGACATTAACGAAAACCCGAACGGAAAATATGACGGAATATATCTTAACCGCTTCCTTTCCGGCGTATATACCCCAGGATCGGTATTTAAAGCCATTACCTGCGTTAGCGCAGTAAACAACATAAGCGATATTTTTTCACAGACCTTCTACTGCGACGGAAGCATTGATATACCTGGCGGCGGAGAGGTAAAGTGCAGCGGCGTTCACGGTACAGTTACATTTAAAGACGCCTTTGCTCATTCCTGCAACTGCGCTTTTGCAACTATTGCAAATGAACTTGGTGCAGATGCTTTAGCTGCAACTGCCAACGAGGTGGGCTTCAATAAAGCCTTTAAAATGGGAGATACGGTTATCGCTAAAAGCTCCTTCGACGTTTCCTCCGTCAACAAAACGGATTTGGCATGGGCAGGAATCGGTCAGTATACAACGCTCCTTAACCCCTACCACATGATGACCATTATGGGAGCCATTGCAAACTCAGGCAATCCTGCATCCCCCTATGTTGTAAAAACGATTGAAACCCCCGACGGAAAAATCATAGATGAAACAAAAACACAGAATGTTGGACAGCTTATTAAGCCCGAAACAGCCGACATTGTGCGTGATATGATGAGATACAACGTAACCTCCTACTACGGAGACTGGCGTTTCCCCGGCCTTGAGCTTGCAGGTAAAACGGGAACCGCTGAGCTTGACGGTAACAAGGAATCCCACGCATGGTTTACGGGCTTTTCAACAAAAGAGGATTGTCCCCTCGCCTTTGTGGTAGTTGTTGAAAACGGCGGCGCAGGTTTTTCACAGGCTATGCCCATAGCAAATACCGTTATGCAGGCCGCTTATAAATCAATTACCGAATAAGCTTGTTTAAAAGCCTTAAATCTGTTATACTTTTAACAGAATATATGTAAAGGACGGGATGTAAGAATGCTCACACAGGCAAAAAAAGATTTCATTGAATTTATGATGAGTGCAGACGTGCTGCGTTTCGGTGATTTCACAACTAAATCGGGAAGAAAAACCCCTTACTTTGTAAATACGGGAAACTATAAAACCGGACTTCAGAACTCAAAGCTGGGTGAGTTTTATGCCGCCCTTGTAAAAGAGACTGTAGGCGATAATTTTGACGCTATGTTCGGCCCCGCATATAAGGGTATTCCCCTTGCCACATCTGTTTCGGGAGCTCTTGCCAGAACCTACGGAATAGATAAGCCCTTCTTCTTTAACCGCAAAGAGGTTAAAGACCACGGCGAAGGCGGAAACATTGTAGGCTACGCCCCAAAAGACGGCGACCGCATCATTATAATTGAAGACGTTATCACTGCCGGCACCGCAATTCGTGAGACTCTTCCGATTCTCAAAGCCTTCGCAGACGTTAAGGTTACTGATATGTTCATTTCCGTCAACCGCTGCGAAGTGGGACAGACTCCCGGCAAAACAGCCGTTATGGAGGTTGGTGAAGAGTTCGGAATCAAGGTTCACTCTCTCGTCACCGTTCAGGATATAAGAGAGTATCTTCTTGGCAGAGAGGATTACGCTCACCTTATCCCCCTTATGGATGCTTACATGAAGCAGTACTGCGTATTCTGATAAAACAGATTATTAAAACCGGATTCTCAAAAAGAGAATCCGGTTTTTGCTTATGGAAAAATATTATAAACATAGAATAAATTTTTGCTTCTTATCTGTCAATTTAATAAAGGAAAAGGTTTTGCCACTCGTGCCGTGGCGGAGCACATACTTTTGTCCGTAGCGACAAAGTCGTGCAAAAGCGCATTTGCGGCGGATAAATCCGCCGCCTTGCCAAAACAAAAAGCACTAATCAGCGCAAAGTTTATTTTCTGCTAAACGTCCGCCAACGGCAGTTTGAAAGCGTTATCTGTCACCAACAAGGTAAAAACGCTTTATTTTATACGAATCCTTCTCTCTTGCCGTCGGCTTGTAAGTGTAGGCGTTCACCAATTCACGTCGGCATTCATGGCGGTTTTATTTTATCACCGTCACAGTGCAAACGCTTTACTGCTTTCCATGTCTTTTCCTTTGCCGACGTGTGCGACTGTCAAAAGGTAGGTCTTATGTGGTTCTTTGGTTTTATTTAATATGTTTTAAATTTGCCTTGATTTAATTCAAAAGTGAAAACTTACTGTGCGAAATACAATAAACCAACTCTACGCTCACCCGGCAGAAATGAGAGTAAGCAGTCCGTAAGCCTTGCGGCTTTTCGCATTACTGTTACTTACTTAAAGAGCGAGGCGGACACGTCCGCTTTCAAGCCGCACACTAACCGATGTGATAACAATGAAAAAATGCCTGCGTTGCTGTTTAATTTAATCGCAGGCAAGTAAGTT
>CAUDRD010000211.1 GCA_958451705.1 uncultured Oscillospiraceae bacterium | reverse complement strand
ATGGTGAGCCAGTGGTAGGTGTCCACAACCTGACTTTGTATCAGGGGCATTGCGGCGTAGCCTCCGCCGATGCTGAAAAGTCCCACCTGTAAAAAGGAAAAGAAAAGGCGCAGATAAATCATATTTTCCGCTCCTTCCTCATCTTTACAATGGCGTTTGCTACCCCTACAGCTGCGGCGGCAATGATGATATATATTACATTGACGTTAAAGAAGAAGGTTGCGGCAAACGCTGCAATCATAACCGCAATATGAAGAACTGAGCGTTCTTTTATAACTTTTGAGCCAAGGGAGCACACAACGTCCAAAATAACTGCGGCAACGCCTGCCTGCATTCCCTTTAGCACCAAAGCCACATATTTATTTGAGGCAAAGGCGGCATAGAAAAATGATATTACGGAAAGTATTATCATCGGCGGCAGAATTGTGCCGATAGTAGCCACAATCATTCCTGCAAAGCCTGCTGCACGCCAGCCTACGAGTATTGCGGCGTTTACTGCAATGGCTCCGGGGGAGGATTGTGCAAGGGCAGTTAAATCCAGCATTTCCTTTTCGTCAATCCAGTTTAGCTCATCTACAAATTTTCTTTTCATAAAGGTTATTATTACAAAGCCCCCGCCGAAAGTAAAGCTGCTTATATAGAGGGTGCTTAAAAACAGTTTCAGAAGTATCTTACTCTTTTTTTCCTGTTTAATTGGTTTTGTCTCGTTTTCCACTGAGTTCACTCCAATAAGCAATCAAGTTTTCGTCAACCTTTTTCAAAAGGTGGTGGGGTGAAGGGGCAAAGCCCATTCTCGTCATCCGCAGAGGACGAAATATTTTCTCCTTAAAAAAATCAGGAGTGGAGAAAAACAGTCCAGTGGACTGCTTTTTTTGTGGGGCACCCTATCAAGGGGTTCCCATTTAAACTTTTTATTTTTTCTTTCTGAAAATATATGAGATAAAGAACAGTATCGCTGAAATGAGGACGATTGTAGCTCCGGCAGAGGTGTTGAGATAAAATGAGGAAATAACTCCTCCGAGACCTGATACCAGGGAAAGACCCACCGATGAAAACAGATATTGCCTTGAATTTGTGGAAAAGTTTCTCGCACAGGCGGCGGGGAGAATGAGCATGGAGTTAATGAGCAGCACACCTACCCATTTAATTGAGAGCATAACTACTACCGCTACAAGAACTACAAATACATTTTCAATAAGGGCAACCCTTACTCCACGGCTTGCCGCAAGCTCACGGTTTATGCTTACAAGGGTGAGTTTATTGTATATTAAAGCCCAAATTATTGTAACGCATACGAGAGTTACCGCAAGAATAAGTATTTCCGAGGAGGTGACGCTTAAAATATCACCGATAAGGTAGGAGGAATACTTTGAGAATCCGCCGCCGACGGAGAGAATGACAAGTCCCAAAGCAATAGCCGCCGAGGAAAATACACTGATAACCGTATCTGCGGAAGCTGTGCCTGCGGAGCGAACCTTGGTTATAATAAGGGCTAAAAGTATTCCGAAAGCCACCATGCTTATAAGCTCGTTGTCGACGCCTAAAATAACGCCTAAAGCGATTCCCGTAAGGGCTGAGTGACCCAGAGCGTCGGAAAAGAACGCCATGTTGTGGTTTACCGCCATTGTACCCAGCATTCCCAGAAGGGGAGTTATCAGCAGAACCGCAAGAAGGGCGTTTTTCATAAAGTCATACTGAACCCAGGTAAAGGGCAGCAGAGTTTCCATAGTATTATATATAAATTCCATTTTAAACCTCACACAGTCTCAAAGCTAAAGTTATTATCTTTCCGCTTTATATTGTTCCTTTCCGTATTTTTACGCTATTCCGCCGAATGCCCTGCGAAATTCCTCAGAACTGAAAACCTCTTCAACGCTGCCTTCAATAAGTCCGCCGCGGTGGAGAAGGAGCACCTTATCCGCATACTGACGCACAAGGTCAAGGTCGTGGGATACCATAACGATAGCCATGTGATAATCTTTTCTTAAATCAGCAACCTGTTTGTAAAACTGCTCCGAGCCAACAGTATCCACGCCGGAAACAGGCTCGTCGAGAATAAGCAGCTCCGGCACCGGATAAAGAGCCTGGCAGAGCATTACACGCTGAAGCTCTCCGCCGGAAAGCATACCTAAAGAACGCTTTGAAAGGTCCTTGCAGCCTGATTTCTCCAAAGCCTCCATAACCTGAGCTTTTTCGCTCTTTCTTCCTCCCAGCCATACGGGAAAAGAGGTGCGTCCGGCAAGGAGAAAATCCATAACGCTCATGGGAGAGCTGCGGTCAAATTCAAGGTACTGGGGCACATATCCTATCTTGATTTTTTCTATTATATCGCCGCTGTGGGACGCATATTTTACGGAGCCGCTGTGGCGAATTTCGCCTAAAATGCTCTTTAAAAGAGTGGTTTTGCCTGCGCCGTTTACGCCTATTAGAGCCGTAAGCTGACCGCAGTGCATGTCAAAGCTTATGTTGTCCAGAAGAAGTTCTCTTCCCTTTTTCACCGTAAGATTTTTTATTTCTACGCTGCAAAGTCCGCAGCCGTTTTCTGCCGTCATGAAAGCACCGCCTTTTTAATTGTCTCGCAGTTTTGTAGCATTATTTTTTCGTAGGATTCCTTTGTTCCGTCGCCGCTTGTAACGGGGTTAAGCGTATAAACGGGCACTCCCGTTTCATTTGACAGAACCTCTGCGCTGGAGCCCTTATAATTTGGCTCCGTAAAAATCGCCTTAATATCACTTGATTTTATAAGCTCCGTAAGTCTTACAAGCTCCTTTGTGCCGGGTTCTGCGCCGTCGTCGCTGTCAACGCTGGCGGCAAAGTGAAGAGAGTAGTCGGCGGCAAAATAATCGTATGCCTCGTGAAAAGAGATAAACTCGGCTCCTTTGCAGGGAGCAAGCTCTGCTTTAATTTTCCTGTCAAGTTCACTGAGCTTTTGAAGATAGATTTTAAGGTTGTCTGAAATTTTTTCTTCATATTGAGGAAATACCTTTTTAAGACCCTCGGCTATGTTTTGAGTCTGTTTTGCGGCGTTTTTCGGAGACATCCATATATGGGCGTTTCCCTCATGGTCATGGTCATGTCCGTGTTCCGCTTCTGCTTCGTGGTCATGGTCATCCTCTTCATCTGCACCGATTATCTCAATGCCTACAGAGGAATCTATAACGGGAGCATCGGACATCTCTGTGGCTTTTTCGAGAAACTCCTCCATTCCGGCTCCGTTTATGACAACTGCTTTCGCCGCCGAAAGAGCTTTCATATCCTTTGGCATCAGAGTATAATCATGTAAACAGCCGTTGTGGTTTTCGGTCATATTGACAATTTCGATACCGTCAATGCCATCAAGGAGATTGAGGGTGAAGATATATACCGGATAGAAGGTTGTAAGCACAATATTCTTGTCTTTATTCTCCTGACCGTTTGAGCAGCCTGCCAAAGTCAGGGAAAAAAGTACTAAAGATAGTAAAATAGAAATAATTCGCTTCATT
>CAUDRD010000210.1 GCA_958451705.1 uncultured Oscillospiraceae bacterium | reverse complement strand
ACTGTATGCCTTAACAACGCTTACCCTGAGTGTTCTCCCAAAGGCACATGCATGATGTATTTTACAACAATGTTCATGTCCGACGACTGGGGCAACATAACAGAGGAAGATTATTTTAAAGCAAAAGACCGCATTGCAGAAGATATGATAAACGTATTCGAACGTGAAACCGGATGCAAAATCAAAGATTCCATTGAGGAAATCTGCCTTGCATCACCTACAACCTATGCACGTTACTGCGGACATCCCGAAGGTGTAATTTACGGCTATGAAGCTGGCGACTGGGACAGCCTTATGCCCAGAATGATGATGCTTAAAGAAGACGCTGAACTGTTCCCGGGTCTCAGATTTGCAGGAGGCTATGCAATGCGTGCCAGCGGATACTCGAGCGCATACGTTTCCGGCGATCTTTCAGGAAGACAGACCGTCGGCGATCTTAAAGGGGAGGGAAAATAATATGAACTTCAAAAAACAGATTTTTGGATTTATGGATATGCTCCGCTTTACAAAGCTTGTTCCTAAGCGTAAAGAAGCTCTTGCATCAGGAGCAAATACCCCCTTACCGAAAGAGTACCGCACAAACACTTTGGCTCATAAGCTTCACCCCGGATATATGTCAGTTGAGCTTACGGGCATACGCAATCTCACTTCCACAATGAAGGAATATACCTTCAAGCGCCTTGACAGCGACGCTTTCCCCTTTTTCAGAGCCGGTGAGTATGTTTCTCTCCAGGGCAAAGTCGGTGACAGTCTTGTAAGCCGTCCCTATTCTATCGCTTCAAGCCCCAGAGAGGCTCTTGCAAACAAGCTTGTACTGGGAATAGAAAAGGCTGGATTTTTCTCAGATTATCTTGACTCTCAGGCAAAAGTGGGAGACAAGTTCGTTATGAGCGAACCCTCCGGAGAGTTCCATTATGAGAATTTGAGAGATAAAAAGAACATTGCCTGCATAGCAGGAGGAAGCGGTATCACTCCCTTTATCTCCATGGCTAAGAGCATGACAGAGGGCGACGAAATCTACAACATGACACTTTTCTATGGTGCTCGTGATATGGAGCACATCGCATACAAGGAAGAGCTTGACGAGCTGGCTGAAAAAGGACTTAAAGTTGTATATGTTCTCAGCGATGAGGAAGTCGAAGGCTATGAGCACGGCTTCATTTCCGCAGCAATTATGGAAAAATATGTTGACATTAAAGACGTAACTTTCTTTATGTGCGGACCTAAAGCTATGTATGATTTTGTCCTTAAAGAGCTTAAACCTTATGCGCTTCCAATAAAAGCTGTTCACAAGGATGCAACCTACTGCGGAGATCGTGCAGTTGAAAACCCCAAGACATTCCGTCTTACAGTGCATATGCGTGATTTAGTTTACAATATTGACGCAAAGGAAAACGAGACTCTTCTCACCTCCATGGAAAAAGCGGGCCTCAATGCACCTAACAAGTGCAGAGCCGGCGGCTGCGGATTCTGCCACAGCAAGCTTATAAAAGGCGATTTTGTTATTGCAGAAGGCCGTGACGGCAGAAGAGAAGCTGACCGCAAATTCGGATTTATCCACCCCTGCGTCACTTATCCTCTCAGCGATATGGAAATAGACGTTCCCGTTGCATATTGATTAATGAGCATTAAAACGGCAGATAGCTTAAAGCTATCTGCCGTTTTGTTTAAGTAGAAAGAAAATCAGTTATTTCTCTTCTATACTTTTTAATGGTTTAATCTCCTTACGGTATGCGTAACGAAGGAATATTACACATATTACAAAGGATACTATTTCTGCTATGGGGAATGCAAGCCATACGTCATTAAGCTGACCGAACTGAGCGAGAATAAAGGCAAGGGGCAAAAGTACAACAAGCTGTCTGAGCACCGAAATCAAAAGGCTAAGTATACCATGACCCAGAGCCTGGAACAGAGAAGAACAGATAACTGCAAAACCTGCAAAGATAAAGTTAAAGCTGATAATTCTCAAAGCCGGAACGCCGATTGCAAGCATATTATCTGAAGCATTGAAGATTTTCAGCAGGCTTTCCGGAATAAGCATAAACAGGGCAAAACCTATAAGCATTATGCCCACGGCATAAACTATGCTAAGCTTTACGGTTTTTGTAATTCGGTCAGCTTTTTTAGCTCCGAAATTATAGGCGACAATTGGAACCATACCGTTGTTAAGACCGAAAACAGGCATAAATACAAAACTTTGAAGCTTAAAGTAAACTCCGAAAACTGCCGTTGCCGTAGAGGTAAAGGCGATAAGTATTTTATTCATGCCAAAGGTCATAACGCTGCTTATGGAAGCCATTATAATAGACGGCACGCCTACAGCGTAAATAGACTTAATAATTTTACCGTTTGGACGAAAGCCTTTAAAGCTAAGCCGTACTTCAGGATTCTTATAATGATTGAGAATTATTGCCAAAATACATGCTACTATCTGTCCGAGAACAGTGGCTGCAGCAGCTCCGGCAACACCCATTTTCGGGAAACCTAAAAGTCCGAAAATCATAATTGGGTCGAAGATTATGTTTATTATTGCTCCGACACCTTGTGTAATCATGGTGTAGAAAGTTTTTCCCGTTGACTGGAGAAGTCTTTCAAAAGTTACCTGACCGAAAATTCCGAAGGAAAAAATAGTACATATCAAAAGGTAATCTTCACCAAAATTTACAATTTCTGTAATATCGGTCTGCAAGGTAAAAAACAGCCTTGAGAAAAAGCCTCCTAACAGAGCGAAAACTATAAAATTACACACAGTTAAGAAAATAGCATTGTTGGCTACATGGTTAACCTTTTCAAAGTTTTTCTCACCGAGACTTTTTGACAAAACCGCATTGACACCGACGCCGGTTCCCGTTGCAACGGCAATCATAAGGTTCTGCGCAGGAAATGCAAGAGAAACCGCCGTAAGGGCGTTTTCGCTTATCTGCGCAACGAACATACTGTCAACTATGTTATAAAGAGCCTGAACAAGCATTGATATCATCATAGGCACAGACATTGAAACAAGTAGCTTGTTTACAGGCATTATACCCATTTTATTTTCTTTTTTTGCAACTTCCGGCATTAATTCTTATCCTCCCCAGAAACAAGTTTTACAATATAATCTGAAATCGTATCGAGGCCGATTGTGCTGTTAAGCATAAGATGATAGTTATGAGGATCTCCCCATTTTGCCTCAGTAAAACGGTTATAATATGCCGCACGCTGTTTATCATACTTTTCTATGTAGCGTTTGGGATCAGTGGTTTTTTCACCGTAAACCTCTGTAACACGCTTTATTCTTTCCTCAACGGGGGCATAGATGAAAACCTTTAAACACTCTTTGTTGTCACGAAGCACATAATCTCCGCAGCGGCCAACTATAACACAGGGGCCCTGCTCAGAGACCTGCTTGATAATATTTGACTGAGTGATAAACAGCTGATCATCCACGGGAAGATTATTACTGTCAAAATAAATATTATAGAGAAAACTCGAAGTTCTCTTTTTCTCAGCAGCTTCTACATAGTTTTCTGAAAATCCGCTGTCTGCCGCAATCATTCTGATAAGTTTCTTGTCATAAAGGGG
>CAUDRD010000209.1 GCA_958451705.1 uncultured Oscillospiraceae bacterium | reverse complement strand
GCCCGCAAGAGTTGTTTTTCCGAGACCGGGAGGGCCATAAAGGAGCACATGGTCAAGGGTATCCCCTCTTTTTCTCGCCGCTTCAATATATACTCTCAAATTTTCTTTAGCCTTTTCCTGTCCGATATACTCGTCAAGAGTTTTGGGGCGCAGTGAAACTTCTATATCTGAATCGGCAGAGAGAAATTCAGGAGCAACTATTCTGTTTTCAAAATCTGTTTCCATTTAAATCACCTTCCGGCAAGCGATTTTAACGCCTGCTTTATCATTTCTTCTACCGACAGCGACTGGTCAAGCTTTCCAACCGCCGTTGCCGCTTCGCTTTGTGAATATCCAAGAACCATTAGAGCACTCACTGCCTCGGAACCTGCCGCAGAGCTTGTTGCAGCTTCCGCAGCGGCAAGGTCATAGCTGCCGCTATCCTCATGGGCAATGCCTTTAACTTTATCTTTAAGCTCCAAAACAACTCTCTGAGCAAGCTTTGGTCCTACTCCCTGTGCCTTGGTAATGGCTTTGCTGTCTCCGGAAGCTATACACAGTGCAAGCCTGTCCGGATCAAGTTCTGAAAGAATGGCAAGAGCAGCCTTAGGACCGACACCTGATACCGAAATAAGGAGCTTGAAAAAATCAAGCTCATATGTATCGGCAAATCCGAAAAGGTCAAGGGCATCTTCACGGACATTAAGATGGGTATAAAGAGTAACCTTACTGCCGTTACCGCCGATTTTTCTTAAAGTGTTCATAGTTGTAAAACATTTAAAGCCCACACCTGAACACTCAACAGCTACTGAATTCACATCAGAATAAATTATATTTCCCGTAAGAGAATAAAACATAATCAGTACCCCCGTGTTTTAAGTCTTCCCATAAGGGAACCACTGCAATGAGCATGACATATTGCCATAGCAAGTGCGTCGGCTGTATCATCAGGTTTAGGAATTGATTCAAGCCCGAGTATTCTTCTCGTCATTTCCTGAACCTGCTTTTTCTCGGCTCTGCCGTATCCGACAACGCTCTGCTTTACCTGAAGAGGAGTGTATTCAAAAACCTCAAGTCCGTTTTTCCTTGCTGCAAGCATCAAAACTCCCCTTGCCTGACTTACATCAATTACGGTTTTTGCGTTGTTATTATAAAAAAGTTTTTCCATTGAGAGAGCCTGGGGAGAAGTTCTGACCATAATCGCCGTTATATCGTCGTATATGGTTTCGAGTCTTCTATCAAAGGGAACTCCTGCTGGAGTTGTTACAGCGCCGTATTCTACTACACTAAATTTATTTCCTATATAATCTACAACTCCGTAACCTACAATTGCATAACCGGGGTCAATTCCTAAAACTCTCAACGTAATTTGCTCCTCTGAAAAACATTACATATTCGTTTAATTATATCATAACAGAAAGTCAAGGGCAACACATGAGAAATAAAAAAGCTTATGAAATATACATATGATATATAGTATAATTGCGTTTCTTAAAAATTTCGAGTCATTAGTAATAATTGACAATTTTTTATATTAAGTTTGATAATTTCTGCATATATCTTCAGTATTTTAAATAATAGCCAAAAAACAGTTGACAAACCTGTTAATAAGCGGTAAAATTCGGAGCATAAAGGCAAGGGCGTCTTTGAGTAACTTTACTCAAAGACGCTTTATTACTTTTAAAAGCAATTTTAGAAATAAAGGCAAAGACGTCTTTCTCATTACTATGAAAAGATATCTTTGCCTTTATTATTTTGTCCATTGAAAGGAGGAATCCATGTGCTGAAAACACCAAGATATTTTGAAAACCTAATTTTTAACGGTTGCTTTATCAGTGCAGCTTACCATTTTGCCTGTACTGCTGGAAATTGGGAAATTAAGCATTGTATAAGACCACTTTGGTTTTTGCCTTTTACCAAAGCGACTGCCCAAAAGTACAAAAACTTAATATCTCCTGCTCCCGACGGATAATCGTTAGAAAACTAACTTAAAGAATGTTAAAGAGGAGATGTTAATATGGCAATGGAAGAAATCACCAAGCTTGTACAAGAAGCTGTTACAAGCGAAGTTTTTGGAGTTTGGTTTTTAATTGGTGCAGCCCTTGTATTCTTCATGCAGGCAGGCTTTGCTATGGTAGAAACAGGATTTACCAGAGCGAAAAACGCAGGAAACATCATTATGAAAAATTTGATGGATTTCTGCATCGGTACAGTTATGTTCGTTTTTCTCGGTTTCGGCTTAATGATGGCAGAAGATTATCTGTTTGGATTTATCGGTATTCCAAATCTCGGAATCTTTACGGATTTTGGCGGATTTATCTCAGAAAATGCATCAAGTTTTGTATTTAACTTGGTATTCTGTGCAACTGCCGCCACCATTGTTTCCGGATCAATGGCTGAAAGAACGAAATTTATATCGTACTGCATTTATTCGGCAGTAATTTCTCTAATAGTTTATCCCATTGAAGCGGGCTGGATTTGGAACTCACAGGGCTGGCTGGCACAGCTCGGATTCCACGATTTTGCGGGCTCCGCAGCAATCCACTCAGTAGGCGGTGTAACAGCTCTTATCGGTGCAATAATGGTTGGTCCTCGCCTTGGCAAATATGTAAGAGATAAAAAAAGCGGCAAGGTTACTAAAGTAAACGCAATACCCGGTCACTCCATCACTTTAGGAGCTCTCGGATGTTTCATTCTCTGGTTCGGATGGTATGGCTTTAACGGTGCAGCAGCATGGGACAAAACCTCTCTGGCTTCAATCTTTCTGACTACAACTATAGCTCCCGCAGTTGCTACATGCACCACCATGATATTTACTTGGATTAAAAACGGTAAGCCGGATGTTTCCATGTGTTTAAACGCTTCTCTTGCAGGACTTGTAGGTATTACAGCAGGATGTGATGCACTTGATGCATTAGGCTCTTTTGTAGTTGGTATTGTTTCAGGCATTCTTGTTGTGGTAGTCGTTGAGTTCTTAGACTTGAAACTTCACATTGATGATCCCGTCGGTGCTGTTGGAGTTCATTTGGCAAACGGCGTTTGGGGTACTATCGCAGTCGGATTATTGGCTAACCCCAGTGCTCCTGCCGGTCTCGAAGGTCTTTTCTATACAGGAAGCGCAAAGCTTCTCGGCATTCAGGTTTTGGGTATCGTCGCCGTTCTCGCATGGACGATTATCACTATGACGCTTGCATTCTTTATCATTAAGAAAACTGTTGGACTTCGTGTGTCTGCAGAAGAAGAAATCAAAGGACTTGACAGCACAGAGCACGGTCTTCCTAGCGCATATGCTGATTTTGCTCCGGCTGTCGAAAACCTCGACTATGGTTACGATGATGCAGTTGCAGTAACAGGTGATATACCTGTTGCCGAAGCTATTCCTGTTAAAAAGATGCCTTCCTTCAGCAGCGATTCACCTAAATTTACAAAAGTTGAAATTATATGTAAAGAATCTAAATTTGAAACCCTTAAAGCTGCTATGATGAATATCGGCATTACCGGTATGACGGTATCTCACGTTCTCGGATGCGGCATTCAGAAGGGAAAACCAGAATATTACCGTGGTGTACCGGTTGAGGCAAATCTTCTTCCTAAGGTACAAATTGATATTGTTGTAAGTAAGGTACCCGTCAGAAGCGTTATCG
>CAUDRD010000208.1 GCA_958451705.1 uncultured Oscillospiraceae bacterium | reverse complement strand
ATTATACATTATACATTAAAGAAGTTAATTGTAATAATAGCAATAGTTCAATTAATTTTACAATTTCAAAAGAAGAAATGAAATTTAATGTTAATGATGTAATAAAAGTAAAATTTGAAGAAAATTATTGTGTAAAATAGTTCAAGAAGCTATTTTTCTGAATATGGCATTTTTTTGCCTTCAAATAAAGTTGACTTAACAACTCTGTAATGGTATTATAACCTCAACATATAATTAAGGATAGAGGTGCGTTACTCATAAGTAAGCTGTTGCAGGTTGCCGGCCGCTTAAACATCAGCTGAAAGGGTTTAACGCCGAAGGCACTCGGTAAGGCGAACCCTGTGGCCTGGGTGTACGGTTAAGAGCCGTGCAACTGTCATCAATGCTTGATGGGGAGCTATCTTACTCAAATGCACGTTTTCCCGTGCAAACGCTTTCTCTATTATATTGCATTGATGACCGGTTTACAACCGGTTTTTTTCATACACTTTAACTTTTGTCCTATTTTAAAAATTACGGAGGTAAAATCATGAAAAAGTATAAGGTTGGTATCATAGGCGCAACAGGAATGGTAGGTCAGCGCTTTGCCACAATTCTTGAAAACCATCCCTGGTTTGAGGTTGTTGTTCTTGCAGCAAGCCCCCGTTCAGCAGGAAAAAAATATACTGAGGCTCTCGGCAACAAATGGGTAATGGATACTCCCGTTCCCGCTTCAATGGCCGATATGATCGTAAAGGACGCAACAGCAGATGTTGATGAAATCGCTTCAATGGTCGATTTTGTATTCTGCGCAGTTGATATGAAAAAGGACGAAATCAAGGCTCTTGAGGAAAGATACGCAAAGGCTGAATGCCCCGTTGTTTCAAATAACAGCGCTCACAGAGGCACACCCGACGTTCCCATGATCGTCCCTGAGCTCAACGCTGACCACGTTAAGGTTATCCCCGCTCAGCGCAAGAGACTTGGCACAAAGCGCGGCTTCATCGCCGTTAAGTCAAACTGCTCTCTTCAGAGCTATGTACCCGCACTTTTCCCCCTTTCAAAGTTCGGTGTTAAAGACGTTCTCGTCTGCACATATCAGGCTATTTCCGGCGCAGGAAAAACTTTTGATACATGGCCTGAGATGATAGACAACGTTATCCCCTACATCGGCGGCGAAGAGGAAAAGAGCGAGCAGGAACCCCTTAAGATCTGGGGTAAGGTTGAGGGCGACAAAATCGTCAACGCCACTTCTCCCCGCTTTACTGCACAGTGCCTTCGTGTTCCCGTTTCAAACGGACATATGGGCGCAGTATTCGTAAGATTTGAAAACAAACCCTCTAAAGAAGAAATTCTCGAGACATGGAAAAACTTTAAGGGCCGTGCTCAGGAGCTTGAGCTTCCCAGCGCTCCCAAGCAGTTCCTTAACTACTTCGTAGAAGACAACATGCCCCAGACAAAGCTTCAGCGTAACCTTGAAGGCGGCATGGCTATTTCCATCGGCAGACTTCGTGAGGATACTCAGTACGACTACAAGTTTGTCTGCCTTTCACACAACACCCTCAGAGGCGCTGCAGGCGGTGCCGTACTTATGGCTGAGCTTCTTTGCGCCGAAGGCTACATGGATTAATTTCGGAGGTTTTGACAAATGAAGAAGACTATTTTTACAGGAGCTGGCGTAGCTATTGTAACCCCCTTCAACAAGGACGGTTCAATAAACTATGACCTTCTCGGAGAATTAATCGAATATCAGATTGCAAACGGAACAGACGCTATAATCATCTGCGGAACAACCGGCGAAAGCCCCACCCTCACCCATGAGGAGCACACTGCCGCAATCGACTACACAGTTAAAAAGGTAAATAAGCGTATCCCCGTTATTGCCGGCACAGGCAGCAACGACACAGACTACGCCGTAAAGCTTTCAAAAGAAGCCGAAAAGTCAGGGGCCGACGCTCTTCTTCTCGTTACTCCCTACTACAACAAGACTTCTCAGCAGGGCCTTATCAGACACTACTATTACATTGCCGACAGAGTAAATCTGCCCATGATTCTCTATAATGTTCCCAGCCGTACAGGCGTTAACATTAAGCCCGAAACATATTTCGAGCTTTCAAAGCACCCGAACATCGTTGCAGCTAAAGAGGCTAACGGAGATATTTCCGCCCTTGCAAAGACAATCGCTCTCTGCGGAGACAACCTCGATATCTACTCCGGCAACGACGACCAGATTACAGCTTTCCTTTCTCTCGGCGCAAAGGGAGTTATCTCCGTTCTTTCAAACGTTGCTCCTCAGCTTGCCCATGAGATTGTAGCTTCTTATCAGAGAGGCGAGACAGATAAGAGCAGACAGCTTCAGATTGAAAACCTTCGCCTTTGCAACGATCTGTTCATCGACGTTAACCCCATTCCTGTAAAGGAAGCCATGATGATGATGGGCTGGGATGTAGGCGAGTGCCGTATGCCTCTGGCTCCTCTCAGCGACAGCGCACGCAACACTCTTAAAGAGACTCTTAAGCATTACGGTCTCATTAAATAATTTTTCATAAGGAAGTATAAAATGGTTAGGATTATTTTATGCGGATGCAACGGTCAGATGGGCAAGGCTATTACAAACAGCGTTGCCGAAAGAGACGACTGTGAAATCGTTGCGGGAATAGATATAAACACAGAGCGCTATTCAGACTATCCGGTTTTTAAAAATATAAGTGAATGTGACGTTGCGGCGGATTTGGTGATTGATTTTTCTCATCCCTCCCTCCTCACCTCACTGCTCACTTACTGCAAAGGAAAAAAATACCCTGCAGTTATTGCAACTACGGGACTGAGCGAAGAGCAGAAAGAGGAAATCGCAGAGGCTGCAAAGGAGATCCCCGTTTTCTTCTCTGCCAATATGTCGATCGGAGTAAGCCTTCTTTCAGAGCTTGCTAAAAAAGCCGCGAAAGTTTTAAGCGGAAGCTTTGACATTGAGATTGTGGAAATGCACCACAACAAGAAGATTGACGCTCCCAGCGGAACGGCTCTCATGCTGGCTGATTCCATCTCTCAGGTTCTTGACGAAAAGCCTGTATACGAGTACAATCGTCATGCAAAGCGTGAAAGACGCAGCAAGAACGAGATTGGTATTCATTCAGTAAGAGGCGGAACAATCGTCGGAGAACACGAAATCATTTTCGCCGGTCACGACGAGGTTATAAAGCTCAGCCACAGCGCAATGTCAAAAGAGATTTTTGCCGTTGGCGCAGTTAATGCGGGAATTTTCATTTTCGGAAAAGAACCGGGGCTTTATTCAATGGCGGACTTTGTATCTGCACAGTAAAAGTTAACAGTAAGCTTTATTTAAGCCGTACCTTGATTGGTGCGGCTTTTTTCATGGGGAAATACTGACAATATAGATTTAACTTCTGCTTCTTATCTGTTACTTTGACAAAGGATAAGGTTTGCCGTCTATGCCTAAATCAGAATCTCAGCCTGTTCGCAGGCGCTTATACTTTGGTGCGCCGTATCTCGGTGTGCGGAATAAATCAGGCTTAGCCTGCTGCTCCTTACCCGCACTTTGATAAACAAGAAAGTTTGCCGCCTATGCTGCGGCACCGCACATACTTTTGTCCGAAGCGACAAAAGTAAGCAAAAACGCTTTTCGCTTGCCA
>CAUDRD010000207.1 GCA_958451705.1 uncultured Oscillospiraceae bacterium | reverse complement strand
TAAGTGCGACGGTGCGGTTGAAAACGAGATTGTCCTTTGTCGAATCCTTGTCAACGCAGTAGTATCCCTGACGCATAAACTGGAAAGTATCGCCGGGCTTTGCGTCTTTAAGTCCTCCCTCAATAAGGCAGTCGGTGAGAACTGTCAGTGAGTTGGGGTTAAGATTCTCAGTAAAGGAGCCCTTTGATTCATCGGAGGGGTTTTCGGCGTTAAACAGTCTGTCATAAAGGCGTACTTCCGCTTTTACGCAGTCCGCCGCGCTTACCCAGTGAAGAGTACCTTTTACCTTTCTGCCATCGGGAGATTCTCCGCCCTTTGAAAGAGGATCGTAAGTGCAGTGGAGGCAGGTTACATTTCCATTCTCGTCGGTTTCATAGCTTTCGCACTTTACAAAATATGCGCCTTTAAGCCTTACCTCGTTGCCAGGGAAAAGACGGAAATATTTTTTAACAGGCTCTGCCATGAAGTCATCCTGCTCAACATAGATCTCACGTGAGAAAGTCATCTCTCTTGTACCAAGCTCAGGCTTATCAGGATGAACTTCAACGGTGATTTTTTCGGTTTTATCTTCGGGATAGTTGTCGATTATTACTTTAAGAGGTCTTAAAACAGCCATGGCTCTGGGAGCGTTTGCGTTAAGGTTATCTCTTACGCAGGCCTCAAGCAGACCGTAGTCTACAACGGAGTAAGCCTTGCTTACGCCGATTCTGTCGCAGAAATCACGGATAGCGGCGGCGGGGTAGCCTCTTCTTCTCATTCCGCAGAGAGTTGCCATTCTCGGGTCGTCCCAGCCGGAGAGAATGTTGTCCGTAACAAGCTTTAAGCATTTGCGCTTGCTTGTAAGGCAGTAGTTAAGGTTAAGCCTTGCAAACTCAATCTGACGTGGCGGGGTGGGTATGCTCAGCTCTTTCAGGAACCAGTCGTAAAGGGGACGGTGGTTCTCAAATTCAAGGGAGCAAAGGGAATGGGTTACGCCCTCTTTAGCGTCGGAAAGGGGATGGGCAAAGTCGTACATGGGATATACGCACCATTTGTCGCCGGTTCTGTGGTGATGAACGTGGGCGATTCTGTAAATAACGGGGTCACGCATATTGAGGTTGGGAGAAGCCATGTCAATTTTTGCACGGAGAACCATGGCTCCGTTTGGGAATTCGCCTGCCGTCATTCTCTTAAACAGGTCAAGGCTTTCCTCTTTGGTACGGTTTCTGTAAGGGCTCTCTTTTCCCGGCTCCGTAAGAGTTCCTCTGTACTCTCTGATTTCATCGGCGGAAAGCTCGTCCACATAGGCCTTGTCAAGCTCAATGAGCTTTATTGCGCACTCGTGGATAAAGTCAAAGTAATCGGAAGCAAAATAGAGGTGGTCCCAGTTAAAGCCAAGCCACTTGATGTCCTCTTTTATGCTCTCAACGTACTCTACGTCTTCTTTGGTTGGGTTTGTGTCGTCAAGGCGCAGGTTGCAGGTTCCGCCGTATTTTGCAGCGGTGGCAAAGTTTATGCATATCGCCTTAGCGTGACCTATATGAAGGTAGCCGTTTGGCTCAGGAGGAAAACGGGTCTGTACTCTCGTATAAACGCCGTTTTTAAGGTCTTCGTCTATAAAGTCGTGTATAAAATTTGAGGTGCCTTCTTTAATAATCTCTTCCATACTCTTATTCCTCTCCGCCGCATTTTTTAATAGCTGCGGCAATTCTTTCTCTAACTTTTTCCTCGCCTAAAAGCTGCATTATTGCGTAAAGGTCGGGAGTGTTCTTCCTTGATGTTACCGCAATTCTTATAACGGAAGAAACATCTCCAACGTGCCCTTTGTAAAGTTCGGGATTCTTTTTATATTCCTTAACGTTGGGGGTGTAGCCTAAAGGTTCACATATGCTCTTGACGGTATTAAACCAGCCGTCCTTATCCTCAGAGTGAGAATATACCTCAAGGTACTTTTTAAGTATTGCACAGGCGTCTTCATTTGAAACGTTTTCGGGCATTGTGTAATCAGGAGTGTAAAGCTCGTCGAAGAAATATTCGCAGTAGCTTTCAATTTCGCTCCATTTTGCAATGTCCTTTCTGGGCTTTGCGGTGCCTCGGTCAATTGAGAAAAGCTTTGTAGAAAATTCAGGATCTTTTGTAAGAAGAGCATAAAGCTTTTCATTATATTCCTTAGCCCAGTCAGTTACAAGAGTATAAACCTCCTGAGCCGACATAACTGAAATTACATTTTTGCTTACGTCATTGAGTTTTGCAAGGTCAAAGAGGGCTCCGCTTGCGCTCATCTTTTTAAGATTAAAGGGGAATGCGCTCTGAGGAGCGGTTTTGTTTGTTTTGCGCCAATCCTCGAAGTTTGAATTTGCAAGGGTGAGAAGATACTCTATAACGCTTTCCTTCGGATAACCCTCCTGTGAATAATAGGTTACGGCAGCTTCCGGGTCCTTACGCTTTGAAAGCTTTCTTTTTCCTCCGTTTTCCTCCTTCATAATGGGAGCAATGTGGGCGTATTTAGGAACCTTGAATCCGCAGCACTTGAAAAGCTGAATATGAAGGGGAACGGAGGCTATCCACTCGTCGCCTCTTATGATGTGAGTTGTCCTCATAAGGTGGTCGTCCACTGCATGGGCAAAGTGATAAGTAGGGATGCCATCGGTTTTAAGAAGCACAACGTCCATAATGTTTTCAGGCATTTCGATTTTGCCTTTTACAAGGTCGTCAAATGAAATCTTGTGTTCTTCATTTCCCGGTGAACGCAGGCGAAGCACATAGGGTTTGCCTTCCTTTATAAGCTTCTCCTGCTCATCATATGAAAGGTTGCGGCAGTGGGCCCATTTTCCGTAATATCCTTTATTGACGCCCTCTGCTTCCTGTTTTTCTCTAAGGGAGTTAAGCTCGTCCTCAGAGCAGAAGCAAGGGTACGCAAGACCCTTTAAAACAAGGTCCTTTGCAAAGCAGCGGTAAATTTCTCTGCGGTGGCTTTGCTGATAAGGTCCGTAAGCGCCCTCTTCCTTCTGGAAGCCCATAACGCCTTCATCGGGAGTTACGCCGAAAGCCTCAAGGCCCTTTATTATTTCTGATACGCCGTCGGTAATTTCTCTTTTTTTATCGGTGTCTTCAATTCTCAAAAAGAATACGCCGTTTGTGGTGGAAGCGTTAAGCTTTGCAACCATAGCGGCGAAAAGTCCGCCGATGTGGAGAAAGCCCGTAGGACTTGGTGCAAAACGTGAAACCCTTGCACCTTCCGAAAGGGGACGAGGGGGATAGAGCTCCTCATAATATTGTGGTGTTTTATCTACGTCGCCGAAAAGCAAATCGGCAAGTTTTTCAAAATCGTTCAAGTTTTGTTCCTCCTTACGGAAATATATACATTTTATTATCGCAGAAAATCATCAATCAATCAATAGGAAAAACACAAAAACGGTAAAGAAGGTTAAGAGTTATAAAATGTTTATTTTTAAGATGCAGAAAATAAAAGCATGAATTTCTCCAAAAAATCTTAATAGATACAGAAAGTGGGTAGGAATGAGGAAAAATATAATAACGGTAATAAAAAAGGTTTGACAAAATTAAAAAATAAACATATAATGTACCAAACTCTTTGCAATGCACGTTGTTTTAAACAACATATCTACAGTACAAACTGAACAGGCAATTAAATTGAATTTTAATTTCATGAAGCC
>CAUDRD010000206.1 GCA_958451705.1 uncultured Oscillospiraceae bacterium | reverse complement strand
AAGTGTCATGGCTGCCTCCTTTTCAGTACGGCTCCCGCCGTTCTATTTTCGAACAAACGTTCGATTACAAAATATACAATACACGCTTTTTTAAACACTTTCAAGAGGAGTATTATTTAAATGTCCTGTAAAGTCCCAATAATGGGACTCTGATCTTATTTTTTCTGGATTTTTCCCTTATGACAGAATAAACAGCTAATTAATTCAACAAAAAATGTTACAAAAGATTTACAATTTTGAATCCCGTATAAATTTTAGTTACTGTTTATTGACAGTTTTCCACAAATAGCGTATACTTACTTTCGTTAAGTGCCCCATTTCATGGTGGCGCTGTTATTTTAGTAGGAGGCTAAGAAATTATGAGATCCCTTAAGGAAAGTGCATCGGCATTTGCAATTAAGCAGGCGCTAAAGTACGCGCGGAAAGACCCCGATAAAAATCTTATGAAAATTCTGGAGCTTGTTGAAGCTGCTGACAAACGCAAGGTCAACCGTGTTACCTATGCAAGCCTTCATAAAACCCTTAATGACCCCAACAACAACTGGACAATTTTCTTTAAAAACATTCTCAAAAACATCGACCCTGAAGTTATTGAAAAACTTGTTCCAGTACTTCTCAACATTGCCATGAACAGCTATGACCTTAGAACTGCGGCAATTGAAAAATATAAATGCAATATTCCATGGGCTGTGCTTATGGATCCGACTGCGGCATGCAACCTTCAATGCACCGGCTGCTGGGCCGCTGAGTATGGTAAGGGTTCAAACCTGAGCTATGAAGTTCTTTCAAGAATCGTGAACGAAGGTAAACAACTCGGTACATTTATGTACATCTTCTCCGGCGGTGAGCCCCTTGTACGTAAAGACGATATTATCAAGCTTTGTGAAGCTAACCCTGACTGTGCATTCCTTGCATTTACAAACGGAACACTTGTTGACGAAGCTTTCGTAAAAGAGCTTAAGAGAGTCGGCAACTTCGTTCTCGCTTTCAGCATCGAGGGCTATGAGGATGCAACGGATATGCGTCGTGGTAAAGGTACATATCAGAAAGTTATCCATGCTATGTCCCTTCTTAAAGAGGCTGGTCTTCCCTTCGGTTATTCAGCTTGCTATCACTCAAAGAACGTTGAAGAGGTTTGCTCTCCTGAGTACATCGACTTCCTTATCGACAAAGGATGTCTCTTTGCTTGGTACTTTACATATATGCCCGTCGGAAAAGACGCAGTTGTTGACCTTGTTGCAACAGCTGACCAGCGTAAGAGAGCTTATGAGCTTATCCGTAAGGCAAGAAACGAAAAGCCCATATTCCTTATGGACTTCTGGAATGACGGCGAATACGTTCAGGGCTGCATAGCCGGCGGACGTCATTATCTCCACATCAATGCAAACGGCGACGTTGAGCCCTGCGCATTTGTTCACTACTCAAACGTAAACATCAAGGACTGCTCTCTTATCGAGGCTCTTCAGTCTCCTCTCTTTATGGAGTACTATAAGGGTCAGCCTTGGAACAACAACCACCTTCGTCCCTGCCCCGTTCTTGATAACCCCGAGGCAATCAAGGGTGCAGTTGAGCGTTCCGGCGCACATTCAACAGAGATGCTTGCTCCCGAAAGCGTTGATGACCTTATTGCAAAGACAAAGCCATTTGCTATGAAGTGGGCTCCCGTTGCAGACGCTATCTGGTCTGATACAGATATCGAAAAGCACAACAACCCCACAACAATGTATCAGAACAAATAAGAAATATAATACGAGTAAAAAACGCCTGGCTGAAAGGTCAGGCGTTTTGTTTAGCTTTATTCGTCCGAGGATGGCTGAGTTTCGTCGGTAAAATCATCATGTGTAATTTCAGTTATTCCCTGCACTCTTCTGAAAGTAGAATCATTAAAGCCATAGTTGACAACATGTTCCGAAGCGGTGTAAACGGGGAACTGAACTAAAGTTTTTTGATGGTAATAATTTGCCATAGTGTTCATATCATCCTCAAGCTGAATAAATTCACAGGATACATAGCATCTTTTGTTTCCTCCGTCCTCGGGCATTGAAAAATCATAAAAGGTGCTCATATTTTGCCTGTGGATCAGGCTGGTGTACATTTGGTCCTTTACGGCATAGTAGGGCGATACATAAGTCACGCCGTCCTTTTCATACAGCACTCTGCCGCTGAACTCGCATCCCGCTCTCATGATTTTCGCAGGCAGCCACAGCTCTATGGCCTCGGTCCCTCTGAAGCCGGGGTCGGTGCGCCAGTAAAAATGGTGAAAAACCTTGAGCCTTCTTCCGTCTCCCGGAAGCTTTACCACGATGTTCGTTATCACGCACTCATTCACATCGTAAACCGTTGATCTAATTGTAGTGCCGGCTTTCTCTTCCACCACCTCACGTCCTTCATTCACAGCGCGTTCATCTATGCTCACCTTTACTCCGACCGCTCCCTCGCAGGCCTTTATGTCCTCCTCACTGATGTCATTGAGCACATTTTCGGGGAAGCCAAGCTCAAGAAGCTGTGCTTTTATATCTTCGACTTCGCTGTGTTCGCTTTCGGATACGGGGGTCCAATCCATGGGGAAGCTGCTGAAAAATGTGAATCCCAGGGACACAACAACAGCAACAGCAGCCGCTAAAATCAGCGCAAGCCATTTGTCGGCCACCTTGACTGGAAAGGCTTTTACGGCATAACCGGAAGCATAAAGAGCCTTGGAAGTTTTATAAAGCCCCCGAAGAATAAATATATATGCAATCAAGAAAACAGCTCCGAATGCAAAAAACACAATTGCATCCGCAATCTGGAAAACGCTGAGGCAGTAAATGGCCAGATACCAGATTATCATTGCGGCCACAGAACCTGCTCGTCTTTTCAGACCTGCCTTTTTCTGCAAAGCTTTGAGGCCTTCGGCAAATAAAACCAGCATCAGTATCCATATAAGCGCGCGGGCAAACGTAAATACAATCCCGTAAACGCTTTCGGAAAATGATCCTCGGTAAACAGTGGAGCTTATTCCCATATAGAAAACCTGCAATACATTTTGAATTACAGAAGCTGCAAAACAGAATTCAAACCATTTGTTCTCGTGTTTAAGGGTACGGAACCCTAGCAGCAGAAGGAAATATCCTGCCGTAACGGAAATATAATTCAAGGCGAAGATATTGAACGTAACGGCCGTCAAGGCGAATCCCGCAATAATGTAATTCATCGCCCTGCGGCAGGAAAAGACTTTTTGTGAAATGCTGTTCGGCGGGATTTCAGGTAAAGCCTCAAGTATCTCTTTCTCAAACTCCGCTTCTGTCTTTTCCTCATTTGAATCAAACAAATCCTGCTCACTCATGCTCTTCACCTCCAAGCTGTCTGCGCAGTCTCTTTTTTATGCGGTAAAGTCTCCCTTCCACGGCGCGGACAGTCATATTAAGCTCCGAAGCTATCTGTTCAGTTGACTGTAAGTAATAATATTTTCTGTAAAACAGCTCCAGGTCCGTGAGAGTAAGCTTTTCAAGGGCCGTCATCAGAGCCTCCCTGCGCTCAGTCAAAATAACCGACTCCTCGGGCGTCGGCTCATCTGACGGTATGTGCTCCTCCATCTCTTCCATGGAATCATCAAATCTGTTGTTTCTGGTAAAGTTAAGTGCCGCATTTCTGGAAACGGCGGTAATCCAGCCCTTCCAGCTT
>CAUDRD010000205.1 GCA_958451705.1 uncultured Oscillospiraceae bacterium | reverse complement strand
TAAAGGAAAAGGGTTCGCCGCCTATGCTGCGGCGCAGCATAGGCGGCTCCTGCCGCTCTGCTACAAAATAATGCATATAAGGCCGCTGCAGCCCTCGTTTATGACCTTTTCGAGAGTTTCCTGTATCTTCATTCTCGCATCCACCGGCATACGGTAAAGCTTGTTGTGAAGCCCCTCGTTTACAAGTTCATGGAGGGATTTGCCGAAAATATTTGATTCCCATATCTTTGCGGGATTTTCCTCAAACTCCTGAAGGAGATACTTTACAAGCTCCTCAGACTGACTTTCGGAGCCAACTATGGGCGCAACCTCCGTTGTAATATCCGCCTTCATCATGTGTATGGACGGCGCCGAAGCGCAGAGCCTTACTCCGTACCTGCCTCCCTGACGCATTATCTCCGGCTCCTCAAGGGAAAGCTCCTCCAAGGTGGGCATAACTATTCCGTAGCCCGTTGCCTCCACCTCATCGAGAGCTCCCTTTATTCTGTCGTAGGCCTTCTTCATCTGTGCAAGTTCGCACATACAGCTCATAAGATGCTGCTCGTTTTCAATCTCAAAGCCCGTAGTCTCCGCAAGAACCTTAAAGAAAAGCTCCTGATTCATTACGGCGTTTATCCTTGCGCTGCCGCTGGCTAAATCCATATTGCTGATAGACGCATTTTCAATGTACTCGCAGGAACATAAATCCCCCGCAAGGAGGTTTACCTCCCTGATATGGGTTATATCCTTTGCCGCTTCCTCAACAGCCTTGCACACTGCGCTTCTAAGCCAGTGGTCGGGCTTTAATGAGGTTATCCAGCGGGGAAGGTCAATTGAGATCTCCTTTACCGGGAACTCGAAAAGCACCTGTGAGAGTATCTGACGGATTTCCTCTTCATCAAGCTCAAGGCAGTTGACCGGCACTACGGGAACGGCGTATTTATCCATAAGCTTTGCCGCTAAAGCATGGGCGTTGTTGGTGTTGGGATACATACAGTTAAGAAGCACAATAAAGGGCTTATTTATCTCTTTAAGCTCGTTTATTACCCGCTCCTCCGCCTCTTCGTACTCGTCACGGGGGATGTCGCTTATACTGCCGTCGGTGGTAATTACAAGACCTATGGTGGAATGCTCGGAAATAACCTTTCTCGTACCTATTTCCGCCGCCATGTTAAAGGGAATCTGCTGGTCGTACCAAGGGGTCTGGACCATTCTCGGCTGCTCTCCCTCAACATATCCCAGTGAGCTGGGTACTATGTATCCGACACAGTCTATCATCCTCACTTTCAGCTTTGCCTCCCCGGGCAGGGAGATTTCTACTGCGTCCTCCGGGATGAATTTCGGCTCCGTAGTCATAATGGTGCGTCCCGCCGCCGACTGGGGCAGCTCATCGGTGGCACGCTCCCGCTGATAATCCCCCTCAATATTGGGCAGAACAAGGGTATCCATAAAACGCTTTATGAAAGTGGATTTTCCCGTGCGTACCGGTCCCACGACTCCTATATAAATATCGCCCTGGGTCCTTTCGGCAATATCTTTATAAATGCTGCGTTCTTCCATTTCTTCTCCTCCTAATAAAACGGATAAAATTTTTATACGCTCGGAATAAGCAGCATTCTTCTACTGCCTACCGTTTCACTGTCCAAACCGTTTTCGTTCATCACCGCCTCGACGGTGGTGTTGTATCTTCTGGCTATGTTCCAGACCGATTCCCCCTGCTCGGAATAATAAATAGTCAGCGCCGCCGCAGTGCTCTGCCTTGCCTTGCTCTCGTCAATTGCGATATTGCTGATTATTCTGTCCTCGTTTACCTCATAAATTTCTGCGCTGATGTTTATTTCCGCCTTTATCTCAATTTTGCCTGAGCCCCCCGCTGAGGCCACGCAATCGCCGGGGTACACCCAGGGTTCACATCTTGCATTTGTGCCCTGAATGGCCACGTCACGCTCGTATTCGTAATCAATTGCCTTTTCCGCCATACATGGCTGGGAATCCGCACTTTGATAAAGGACGCATACGCTGAGGCTTCCGCTGATTTTGACCTTGCCGGAAACTATAAAGGCTTTCTCCGTTACTCCCGTACACCACACGTCGATTATATCCGCAACAGCTTCGGGAGCTTCAATGGCTCCCCGGCAAAGACATATATCGCTGAAAGTGCCCGAAAGGGTTTCAAGGCTCATCATCTGCTTCTCGCATTCAGCTTCATATTCCGTTGAATATGCATCGCACACCGTTTCAAGCTCTTTTTCGCAGCACGCCGTCACAAAGGCCGTCACCCTCGCCGTAATATCCATAAGCTTCATTTCGCCGGAAGAATCCGCCTTTGGCACCGCCTCAAAGGAGCATACGTCAAGATGAACGCAGTTATTTGTGTTTTCGTCTATGCCCTCCGCTTCGATAATCTGACTTATGGGCATTGTGTGCTCAACGCAGCAAACCTGACCGTCGTCGGTGCAATAGGTGATCTTTGCCCACACTTCCCCTTTAAGGAGAATTTTATTGGTTATAGCTTTAACTTCGCTGACCCTTGCACAGGCTCTTGTATGAAGAATACGCAGAACCGCCGGGGATTCCTCATCAAGCTCCTTTACTTCATTTAATACAAACATCTTTTCGAGACGGCAGATCATATCGCTGACTTTCATGTTTTTCTTTTTAAGCTGTACTCCTGCGCCTTTTACGCCGCAGAGTATCTCCTGTTTTTTTATGGCCGTTACCGTAAAGGAAATGGCAATACAGCCGTGGATATCCGCACGGCGCTGATTTACCGCACGGCAGTTGCAGTACTGAGCTGAAGCTACGGCACGAACGCATACATTTTCTCCTAATCCGCTTACATTTACCGATTTTGAAAAGGGCAGCGTCTGCTCATAACAGCTTATTTTTCCGCTGTCGCTTACATAGATGACTCTGACCACCGCCGTACCCTCTGCGGTTATCCTGTCCCCAGACGCTCCCGCCGTGGCAATACCGGGGGTTATTGTACACCGGAGTATGCGCATAATATCAGGACAGTAATCGGGCAGAGTTACGTCGCAGTCCACGGGCTGTTCGGCGCTTCCCTCATAGACAATCTCGCTGCGGTTTACTCCCTGCTTTTCCATATTAAAATCCATAAGGCTACCTCTCCTTCTTTTTGTTGGTATCTATAAAAGATATATTAGCCCCCTGTCCCGGTTATGAATATTTTTTGTTTTTGAAGGAAGGTTTTGAAAAATTTGTAAAAACACAAGGGCATAAATAAAAAAAGGCGGTGAAAATACCGCCGTAAATTTATTCAATTTCCAAATAGTTTGTTACTGATATTTCTGTTCCTTATCCGTCACTTTGATAAATCATTTGGTTTAGCCGCTTATCTTTTCTCTAAGAATAAGGCTCATCCACAGATAAATATACTTTGTGCGCTGTATCTCGGTGTGCAGATTAAATCAGGCTCAGCCTGTGCCGTGTGCTTTATTGTAAATCATAGCCAATTCGCAGGCACTTATACTTATTGTGCGCCGTATCTCGGTGTGCGGAATGAATCAGGCTCAGCCTGTGCTGCGGCAGGGCTCGGTCTGCTGCTTCTTACCCCTACTTTGATAAACGAGTAAGTTTTGCCACTCATGCCGTGGCGGGCACTTCCTTTTTTCCGCAGCAAAAAAGTGCGGATAAATATTATAAATTGTAGATTGAATTTTTTCTCC
>CAUDRD010000204.1 GCA_958451705.1 uncultured Oscillospiraceae bacterium | reverse complement strand
TGCTATGTGGGTATCGGAATACTTTTCCTCCTCTACGGACTATATAGGAGTATCGGAAAGCCATCAATCTCCCTTGTGCTTACTGTGATTTCACTGGGTCTGCGTGTTGCGCTGGCTTATATCCTTTCGGCAATACCTGAACTTGGAATTATGGGCATCTGGATTTCCGTCCCCATCGGCTGGGCTATTGCCGATATTTTCGGAGTGGTTCTTTACAGAATAAAACGTGAAAAATATCTGCCTCAAGAAGCTTGAAAAAATATCTTAGATGTGATAAACTTTTTTGGTAAAAGGGAATGAGGTTCTCCCACGGATATAATCCGAAACCGCATTTAAATTTGATTTTTATGCTGATGACTTCTGCGAAATTAACGCAGAAATTGTCAGCTTTTTCTTTTTCTGCGCTTTAACGGAGGGTATTTTATGTTAACAAGTCTTGCTCTTATTTTTCTTTTGGGAATGATTTTAGGCGAAATCTTTAAAAAGATTCATCTTCCCGCTTTGGTGGGCATGATAATCACGGGAATTATTTTAGGCCCCTATGTCTTCAATTTGCTGGATGAATCAATCCTCGGTATTTCCGCTGATTTAAGGCAGCTGGCTCTTGTCATAATCCTTATGAGGGCAGGGTTGTCACTTAATATTGACGACCTTAAAAAGGTGGGCAGACCGGCAATAATGATGTGCTTTGTTCCGGCTCTGTTTGAAATTGCAGGCACAGCTCTTTTAGCTCCAAAGCTTTTAGGCATCACTCTTACGGAAGCCCTTATAATGGGCAGTGTAATTGCGGCAGTTTCTCCGGCGGTCATAGTCCCGAGAATGATTAAAATTATGGAAGAGGGCAGGGGAACTAAAAAGAGTATCCCTCAGCTTATTCTTGCGGGAGCTTCTGCGGACGATGTGTTTGTAATAGTCCTGTTTACGTCTTTTACTTCTCTTGCTCAGCAGGGCGCCTTTTCGCCGTCGGTGTTTTTGCAGGTTCCGGTTTCAATAGTCTGCGGAGCTCTTTTAGGGGCAGTCATGGGACTGTTGCTGTCTCGCTTTTTCAAAAAGGTGCATATGCGTGACTCCCTGAAAATACTCATTCTTCTGAGTCTTTCCTTTTTGTTTATTCAGGCAGAAAATAGCCTTAAAGGAATTTTCCCTCTTTCTGGACTTATCGCCGTAATGGCAATGGGACTTGCCATATATAGGGACTATAACGTACTTGCAAAAAGGCTTTCGGAAAAATATAATAAGCTCTGGGTTGCGGCGGAAATTCTCCTGTTTGTACTTGTGGGGGCCTGTGCGGACCCGTCCTATGCGGTGAAGTACGGCGTTTCTGCGGTGCTGGTTGTGCTGGGAGCTTTGCTGTTCAGAATGGCAGGAGTTTTTGTGTGTATGCTGGGTACAAAGCTTAACGGCAAGGAAAAGCTTTTCTGCATGATTTCTTATATTCCGAAAGCTACTGTTCAGGCGGCAATCGGGGCTGTGCCTCTTTCGATGGGGCTTAGCTGCGGTATGGCGGTGCTCACCGTTGCAGTGCTCTCTATATTCATCACCGCTCCTTTAGGTGCATTTCTCATTGATATTTTTTATAAAAAGCTTCTTTCAGAGGAATAAAATAAAAGAAAGTTGTATATTTCCCTCTCCGTAAATAGATATATATTGTATATAGATTTTAAGGGAGGCATTTTTATGCAGTGCAAGATAACAGATTTGAGGAATAAGGAGATAATCAACGTTTCAAACGGCATGAAAATGGGCGGAATATGCGACATAGAAATCGACACCGAAACCGGGGAGCTTGTCTCCATAATAGTTTACGGACGGCAAAAGGCCCTTGGACTTTTAGGCAGAGAAGAGGATATTGTAATCCCATGGAAGAGCATAAAGGTCATAGGGGACGATACGATAATAGTTGACTGCAAGCTTCAGGAGCCGAGAAGCCAGGGGAGAAGAAGAGGATATTTCGAGAGTAATTTTAAACAAATTTAAGACGAAAAATTTTATCTTTACCCTTGCAAATACAGTCATATTATGATATAATTTCAAGGCAAATCGCACGCAGAGGTTTTGTTCTGCCGGTGCACATTACAAAATGTGTTGCAGTTTTATAGGCCCTGCGGAGGTTAAACTAAGGAGGAATAAAAACATGGCAGTAGTATCAATGAAGCAGCTGCTCGAAGCAGGCGTACATTTTGGCCATCAGACAAGAAGATGGAACCCCAAAATGGCAGAGTACATTTTCACGGAGCGTAACGGTATTTATATTATCGACCTCCAGAAGACAGTTAAGAAGCTTGACGACGCTTATATGTTCGTACGCGATCTTGCTGCAAACGGCGATGAAATCCTTTTTGTCGGCACAAAGAAGCAGGCTCAGGATTCCGTTCGTGAAGAGGCTGTACGTTGCGGTATGCCTTATGTAAACGCACGTTGGCTCGGCGGTATGCTCACAAACTTCAAGACAATCCAGCACAGAATTAAGAGACTTGCTCAGCTTAAGGGCATGGAAGAAGACGGCACATTCGATATGCTTCCCAAGAAGGAAGTTGTAAAGCTTAAGCTCGAAATTGAAAAGCTTGAGAAGTTCATCGGCGGTATCACAGAGATGAAGAAGCAGCCCGCTGCAATGTTCATCGTTGATCCCCGCAAAGAGAGAATTGCTGTTGCTGAGGCTAAAAAGCTTCATATTCCGATCGTAGCTATTGTAGACACAAACTGCGATCCTGACGAAGTTGACTATGTAATCCCCGGTAACGATGACGCTATCCGTGCTGTAAAGCTTATTTCTGCAGCAATGGCAGATGCTGTTATTGAGGGAAGAGGCGGCAACGACGCTCCCGCTGAGGAAGAGGCAGCTGCTGAGGAAGCTTCTGAAGAGGCATAATCAATAATAAAAATTTTCAAATGCCCGTGTGTAAAGCCCGGGCATTTTCACAAAAAATGTTTGGAGGAATAAAAATGGCATTTACAGCTCAGGACGTAAAGGCACTTCGTGAGAAGACAGGCGTTGGCATGATGGCTTGCAAATCAGCTCTGACTGAGGCAAACGGCGACATGGACAAGGCAATTGATATTCTTAGAGAAAAGGGACTTGCTGCCGCTACTAAGAAGTCAAGCAGAATCGCTGCCGAAGGCGTAGTTCTTGCATACAACGACGAGGAGAAGAAAGTCGGCGTACTCGTTGAGGTTAACTCCGAGACAGACTTCGTTGCTAAGAACGACGAGTTCAAATCTCTTGTTCTCGATATTGCAAAGACAATTGTTGAGGCAAATCCAGCTGATGTTGAGGCTCTTCTTCAGAGCAAGCTTCACGGCACAGACAGAACTGTTCAGGAAAATCTTCAGGATAAGATCCTTTCAATCGGCGAGAACATGAAGGTTCGCCGTTTCGTAAGAGTTGAGGGAACAGTTGCAACTTATGTTCATGGCGGCGGCTCCGTCGGCGTTATGGTTCAGTTTGACACAGACGCTGCTGATAACGACGCATTCAAGGTTATGGGTAAAGATGTTGCAATGCAGATTGCAGCAATGAGCCCCGAGTATCTTGACGAGGCAAGCGTACCTGCAGAGGTTATCGAGCACGAGAAGAGCATCCTTACAGCTCAGCTTGCTGAGGATGAGAAGAACAAGAATAAGCCCGCTGCCGTTATTGAGAAGATCGTTATGGGCAGAATCGGCAAGTTCTATAAGGAAAACTGCCTTATGGATCAGCA
>CAUDRD010000203.1 GCA_958451705.1 uncultured Oscillospiraceae bacterium | reverse complement strand
CCCACAGGAGAATGTCGCTTTCTTTACCTTATTGGCGGTAATTTGCCCTTTAGCGCCGCACTGCAAACTGCTGAAGATAAATGGAAGGTTTGGATAGATATAAAAAGCGCAGGAGAGCTTCACTGGGATACAATATTCATTTCCGTGCTCAGCCTCGAAAAGCATATAATTTCATGGGGCGGTATGATTCTGCACACCGCTTTTTTATGTCATAACGGGGAGGCAATACTTTTTTCGGGACCCTCCGAGGTGGGTAAGTCCACTCAGGCCGGGCTTTGGGAAAAGTATAGGGAAGGCTCTCGCACAGTAAACGGTGACCGCTGTT
Organism: uncultured Oscillospiraceae bacterium; assembly: GCA_958451705.1. Classification (GTDB taxonomy): domain Bacteria; phylum Bacillota; class Clostridia; order Oscillospirales; family Acutalibacteraceae; genus UMGS263. The sequence continues at coordinate 3,377 of CAUDRD010000203.1, read as the reverse complement.
TGCTCAGGAAAGAAAATGGAGTTTGGTATGCCTGCGGCTGGCCCATATGCGGAAGCTCAGGTATATGCAATAATGAAAAATATCCCGTAAAGGCAATTGTAATGTTAAGGCAGGCAAAGGAAAACAGCTGTGAGCGTCTTTCCGGGGCTCGTGCTTTCGGTGAGGTGTTCGCGCAGTTTACTGTCAATAACTGGAATATTGATTTTAAGCGTACCGTAATAGATAACACAGAAACTTTGCTCAATGATATAGATGTATATGAGCTTTACTGCGATATTTCGGAGAATGCAGTAAGCTGCCTCGAAAATAAACTCTTTAATATCTGATTATAGAAATTTGTTAAATTTTGTCCTCTCTTGCGAAAAAGGAATATTATTGTTAAAATAAATACCGAGTATAAAATTGTAGGGAGCGTACTTATGGACGAAGAAAACAAGGAAACCCAAAATAGTAAAAGCTTTGAATCACTTGACATCCTTATACGTCGCTGGAAGGACGGCACATTCGGAGAAATAATCGACGACTGGAAGTGGATTTTTACATACAGTGCCCGCTATAAAGGAGCAATTGTTTATTATTTGTTTCTTGGTATTTTCAGTACTACTCTGGGACTTGTCAGTAGCGTTGCCAGCAAATACCTTATTGATATCATCACGGGTCACGATACGGGAAAGCTGTGGATAATTATAATCGTTATGGTTGGAAGTACCGTTTTCAGTCTTGTTTTCGGCAGCCTTCTCAGCCGAATCAACGCCAAGATAAGCATAGATATTAGCAACGATATTCAGGCTGATATATTTGATAAGATAGTTGATGCTGACTGGTTGGCTCTTAATAACTATTCAAACGGCGATATCCTTAACCGATTCACCGGCGATGTAGGTACTATCAGTGGAAATGCCATAAGTTGGCTGCCGTCCATTGTTCTTGCCATTTATAACTTTATCGCTACTTTTTGCGTAATCCTTTACTATGACTGGATTATGGCACTTTTTGCTTTCGGCACCGCACCTCTTATGTTGCTTATGTCTCGTTTTGTCATTAAAAAGCAGAGGGACTATAACAAAAAAATGCGTGAAATGAGCAGTGAGGTAATGACTTTTGAAGTTGATACCTTCTATAATTTCGATACCATCAAGTCCTTCGGCATTTCTCACCTTTACAGCAAAAAGCTCCGCTGGTGGCAGAAAAAATTTAAAGACATCAGCCTCAAATACAATATGTTTTCAATTAAGACAAACATCGTCATGTCCATAATGGGCTCTATTGTGCAGTTCGCCGCTTTTGGTTACTGCCTTTTCCGCCTTTGGACTAACGGTATTACTTACGGTACAATGACATTGTTTTTACAGCAGAAAAGCAAGCTTTCCAGCGCTTTCAGCAGTGTTGTGTCTATTATTCCCTCGTTTCTCAACAGTTCTGTTTCGGCTCACCGTATCCGTGAGCTTGTGCAGCTTCCAAGAGAAGTACATATTCCTGAAAGCAGCAAAATGGATGAGTTTATCAAAGACGGTTTTACCGTAAAAATGGAAAACACCAACTTCGCTTATAAAGAGGGAACACAGGTGATTACGGATTCCGACTTTATAGCGAGACCCGGCGAGATAGTTGCGCTTGTTGGACCCTCCGGAGAGGGAAAAACCACCATGATACGTCTTATTTTAGGTCTTGTCAGACCCCAGAACGGCGATGTAACGCTATGTGCTGCAAGCGGAGAGAGCGTTCCAATGAATACTGAAACACGTCATCTGTTTGCCTATGTACCTCAGGGTAACACCATTTTGACCGGAACAATTGCGGAAAATATGCGTATGGTAAAAGAGGAAGCGACCGATGAAGAAATAATAGAAGCTCTTAAAGTTGCCTGTGCGTGGGATTTTGTGGAGAAGCTTCCCAATACCATAAACACAAATGTCGGTGAAAGAGGCAGAGGTCTTTCCGAAGGACAGGCTCAGCGTATTGCCATTGCAAGAGCCATACTCCGTGATGCTCCCATACTGCTTCTTGATGAAGCCACCTCCGCTCTTGATGTTACAACTGAGCGTACTGTCCTTAAGAATATTGTTCAGCAGCATCCGAATAAAACCTGTATTGTCACAACTCATCGTCCCAGCGTACTTAATTTGTGCCAGCGCGTTTACAGGGTTATGAAGACAAAGGTAACGCAGCTTAGTGAAGAGGAATCAAGCCGTATGGCTATGGACTTTTAACATATGAGGAATTTTATGCAAAAGGGAACACTCAATACAAGAGAATATGTGGGGATGCTTAAACAGTTTGTTGAAGCGGGTGACACAGTTTCAATGAGGATTGTAGGCAGCAGTATGTCGCCTTTTCTTATACATGACAGAGATATAATAGTATTTAAAGCTCCCGACCGTAAGCTGCGGCGGGGAGATATGGTCTTTTTTCAGAGAGATTCGGGACAATATGTAATGCACCGTATTTATTCTGAAAAACCTGAGGGATATTACATAATAGGTGATGCGCAGACAGAACTTGAGGGCCCAATAAGACCAGATCAAATTTTTGCGCTGGTAATAAAAGTCAAGCGTAAGGACATATGGATTGAGCCAGGAGATTTCTGGTGGGATTTTTTTGAAAAAATCTGGAGCCGTTCAATACCTATGAGAAAGGTATTTATAAAGCTTTACGGGTTAGTGAGTAAAATCCGCCGCAAGTAAAAGTTTGCCGGTTGAGATTAACCGGAGGCTGTGATATAATATATATTTATACAATACAAAACAGGAGAGGAACTACCCATGGTTGATATTCATAGCCATATCCTTCCCGGGCTTGATGACGGAGCAGTCACTATCTATGATACTTTGGATATGGCGGATTTGGCATATAGAAGTGGAACTGAACAGATTGTTGCTACACCTCACTGTAATATTCCAGGAGTATATGATAACTATTTTGATGAAAGGTACCGAAAGGCCTTTGAACTGGCAAAAGAAGCCATCGAAAATGAGGGCATACCGGTAACTTTAATGCCGGGTATGGAGGTATTTGCCACAGACGATTTACCGGAGCTTATAGCTCGTAAAAAGCTTATAGGGCTTAATAATACACGAAATCTCCTAATTGAATTTGATTTTAACGAAGATCCTGAGTTTGTACGCAATGTTTTGAATGAAGTTAAAGAAAGCGGAATGATTCCGGTAATAGCACATGCTGAGCGATATCTGTTTGTACAGAAAAACCCTGAAACGGTATTGCAGTGGCACAAACAAGGATATTTTGTACAGGTAAATAAAGGCAGCTTTTGGGGAAGGTTCGGCGGGAATGCCGAAAAAACGGCTTATCTGTTGCTGAATCATAATCTTATTACGGCTATTGCCAGCGATTCCCATAGCCCCATACACCGTACACCG
>CAUDRD010000202.1 GCA_958451705.1 uncultured Oscillospiraceae bacterium | reverse complement strand
AATCCGAAACCTATAAGCAAAAACAGCACCGCCGCAAAAATTATAAGCACTTTATATTCCGCACCTAAAAATGCTTTAGCACCGTCGCTTATTGCAGAAGCTATTTCCTGCATTCTTTCGTTTCCCGGACTTTGCTTTTTAATTTTCAAGGATGTTACAACCGCATAAACAATTGCAAGCACAGCTACAATCAGCGCCACATAGAGTAATTTTTCCATAATCAAGCCTCCTTTTTAATGCCGAACATGAATTATCGGCGTTGGTATTATTCAATTATGTTATTATATTAACATTGCGTAAAGACAATTGCAACAGTTTATAGAAACTAATAGGTATTTTTTTGTATAAAAGAACGGGCTTTAGTTAGAATTTTTGATTTTATAACAACAAAACTGTCAATTGTAAATAACAAGAGCCGCCTGATACCAGACAGATCTTATAATTCATTTTACATTATTTTATGCAGTTACTGCAGAAGTATTATAACTTTTTCTTAAACATTTTTCTATAAAGCTGTCCATACAGCTGTCATATTTTTCCTTGGCAATATAATAGCTTCTGGCATGACGTGCTCCGTCAACCAAAAGAAGCTCCTTTTCTCCCTTATAAGCCTCATAAAGTTCCTTTCCCATATACGTTGGCACAAATGCATCCTCCGTGCCGTGTATAAACAAAACAGGAACAGTTGCGCTTTTCAGGAACTCTCTGGGAGACGCCTGTTTAAAAAAGTATCCCGCTTTTTTCTTGCAAATAAGGCTCGCTCCGCTTTTTACAGCAGAGAGGTTCATTTTAGTCATATCCCGTACATTGCATTGTATTTCTTCATCCATATCATTATATCCGCAGTCTTCAATAACACCTTTAATCTGAACAGGCGCATTTTCGCTTCCAGCTGTCATCATTACAGTTGCCGCACCCATGGATATTCCGTGCAGCATTATCTCAATATCGTCACCGAAAGTTTTAACGAGATAATTGCACCAGCTTAAAATATCAAAATGGTCAAGATATCCGAAGCCTATGTAGTTACCTTCACTTTTACCGTGTGCCCTATTATCGGGAATAAGACAGGCAAAACCTAAATCGTCATAATAATGCCTTGCAAGGTGGCTCATTTCGTCACGGCCGTTGCACTGATATCCATGTACAAGAACGACGAACTTTTTATCTGATTTATCATGAGTCATCAAAAGCGCTTTTAATTTTAAGCCATCAAAGGAATTTATCTCTTTTTGTACAGGATGCTTTGAAAGAATATATTCATTATTGATATTTCTTATATGCTGGCGATTTTTTTCATCATCATTTGTGGGAAGCTTCGGCGTTTTAGGACGGATAATTGCAAAACGAAAAGCACAAACAGAAGCAACAATCAGCAATAAGGCCGTAAGACAAACTGCTGCGGCAATAACTGCAAAAAGGATTTTCATACTTTCACCTCAAAGTTTAATGGGTATATTTTAACATAAAAGCAAAATATAGTCTATAAAAATAGGTGAAAATGTAGGATTTAGAAGAATATAAGTGATGAAAGTAAATTTAGACGGTGAAAAAAATTTGCGGCATGGTTTGATAAAACATATACCTTTAACAGTTAATTTTTCGCTTTACATATCTTATAATATTTAGTTTATCGAGATAAAATCTTTATTTCGAACCGTTAGAAAAAGTGTTTAAAAAACTCAATTTCAAGGCAAAAATAAAAAATCTTGCAAACCAAAAAAGTGCGGTTTTACAAGATTCTTATTTGAAAGCAAGAAATTTGTTTTAATACTTACATGCCACACACATTTTTTAATAACTAAAAGACATTCATAAAGTCACTTAGATAAATTCGTCTCCTACAACTCTTTTTTAGTGAGAATATGCCAGTAATCTTGCCCCTCAAATCCACAGCTGCGATATAGTGCCTCTGGATTTGACAAATTGGCAGTTTTTCCAGAAACTGTGGCAAACATTGCTCCTTAGGTTGTCGCAACAGCAACTGCTGTACAATTGACTTTCCAATTCCTTTTCGACGATATTCAGGAAGAACCTGAATCCACTCTAATATCATTTCTTTACACTGTAAATCATAGTCTGCAATTCCACAGCCAATTTTCTTTTCAGTGCATGGATCTACTGCAAAAATCCACAAGCTTGGCATATAAACAGGAGTTTGCATAAGCGAATAAACATATTGCTTATCTACTTTTATATCCTCATAGGATGCGTTGATTATAGCCACGATTTCTCCAATATCCGCTTCATCTGATGATGAAGCTGTAGTAATATATGCATTCGCCTTAATATTTACTGGTATGTTTTGCAGTCTATGAATAAGACGAAAGTAAACTTCATCATTATACTTCTGAAGAAGCTTATCAGAAAAATTTCTTTGATGTAAAATTTTCATATTACCAGGCATCCGAATTTGAGATGTCTTCCAATAAGGAATCGACAAACTGCCGCAAGGGTCGTGCAGATAATCATTTATTGAAATCATGTAATCCTCCACAGATAAGTTCCAGCCACTGTCCGTTAAATATAAAAGCAGAGTGCTTATTTTACACCAACTGCACATCTTAATAACTTAGACTATTTAGAATATAAACGGAATCAAAAGATTTGTAAACAAATAAAGGGTAAGTCTTATAAGACTTACCCTTGGTCGGAGTGACGGGACTTGAACCCATGGCCTCTTGGTCCCGAACCAAGCGCGATACCAAACTTCGCCACACCCCGACGACAGCTATAATATTATATAATGATAAATGAAAAAAATCAAGAGATAAGACCTATAAATTTGAAAAATTGTACATCTTCTCGATTATGTGCAGCTTCTGCAAAATAAATTAAATTCATCTCGGTACTGTGTATTGATTGTAGCCAAAAAATCAGCTATAATAAATTTCTAAAAATTTGTTTTTTAAGAGGTAAACTTATGTACAATATGAAGCCTGATTTAGAAAGAATAGAAAAGGTCATCGAACAAGGCCCCTATAAAGATACCTGGCAATCACTGTCAAATTATGTAGTTCCCGCATGGTATAGAAAAGCAAAATTCGGAATTTTTATTCACTGGGGCATTTACAGCGTGCCGGCCTTCGGCAGCGAATGGTATTCACGGTCTATGTACTGTGACAAGAACCGAGAATTTAAACACCACATTAAAACCTACGGCCCTCAAAAAGACTTCGGCTATAAGGACTTTATTCCAATGTTTAAAGCGGAAAAATTTGATGCGCAAAAATGGGCTGACCTTTTTAAAGAAGCCGGTGCTAAGTATGTTGTTCCTGTGGCGGAGCATCATGACGGCTTTCAGATGTACAAAAGCAAGATATCTCACTGGAACGCCTATGAGATGGGACCGAAAAGGGATGTTCTTGGTGAACTTGAAGCTGCCTGTAAAAAAAATAATCTGATTCTAGGAGCTTCTTCCCACAGAGCCGAGCACTGGTTTTTCATGGGTCACGGAAAAGAGTTTGACAGCGATATAAAGGAGCCCCTTGTGAGAGGTGATTTTTACTGGCCTGCAATGCCTGAACCCAGCCCTCACGATTTATTCAGCGAACCAATGCCCAGCGAAGAATATTTGCAGGATTGGCTGATACGCACCTGCGAAATTATCGATGAATATAAGCCTAAAATAATTTATTTTGACTGGTGGATTCAGCACAGTTCCTTTAAGCCATATATAAAGAAACTTGCTGCTTACTACTACAATAGGGCT
>CAUDRD010000201.1 GCA_958451705.1 uncultured Oscillospiraceae bacterium | reverse complement strand
TGCTGCCATAAATAGGGTATGTACATATAGGCTGTTGGTTTCCTTGCCGGTCGGCCAAATCCTTTCTGTATATGAAAACAGTACTTCAAACTCTCAGAAAATTTGGATAGACGGCCAACTGATAATTCAGTCCGGCTCTGCAAACGGTTCTAAAAACGAAGAGGAAACACGGAATCCGAGATGTAATTTTGCCAGCTTTTATGTTAAAAATGAAGTCACGGAAATTATCGTTCAGAGAGACGATATAACAACACTGCCTAAAGAGTCTTTCGCCGGACTTTATATCGGAACCTCAGATATGCTCAGCGGCCTTATAAATCTGATGTTTTTTTCAAACACACTGCCTTTAGGTGCTGTGCTTGCAATGATGCTCATATTTTTTGCGACATATATTTTCTTTACAAGATACAGAAGATTTTTGTGGTTTGCCTGTACCTGCGGAGCTCTTACGGCAACCGAACTTTTTACACCTCCCCAGATATTTGAAATGCTGTACCCGGATACCGGCTGGCAGTTCAGAATGAGATTTGACGGTATTGCCGATTTTCTGTTCTTATTCTTTATTCTTTTATACCTTGATAACATGTATAAAAATGCAATAAAAAAGCCTACAAAGGCTATTGTCTTTATTGCCTCCGGCTTGAGTGCTGTTTTATGTGTGGTATTGCCCTTTGATATGTACCTTAAGCTTTTAGCGTTATCGCCGTATATTTTAAGCTGTGCAGGAACGCTGCTTATGCTTTCAATACTCGTAAGCGTTACCAGGTGGTACTTTGCCGAAAAGCATTTATTAAAAAGCGAACAGGTACTTATTTTAATAGGCGGTGTACTGTTTGGAATGTTAGCTTTTATTGACAGCATGGTTTACATCAATTACGGAGAAACTAATATTCTTGAAGCGGGAGTTTTAATTTTTGTTTCCGCAAACGCCATAGCTCTTACGGTGAACTTTATGCGTACTGAAAACGATCTTAAAGAGAGCCGAAAAAGAGAGATGGAGGTTATTAGAGAAAAAAATAATCTTGCTGAGCTTGCTGAGATGAAGGCGGATTTTATGGCAAATGTAGGTCATGAGCTTAAAACTCCCCTTACGGTTATGGGCAGCTATGCAGGTCTTACTATACGCCAGATTGAGAAGAATGCTGTTACTCCGGAAACCGTTAAGAATCTTGACGTTATTCAGCAGGAAGCGGTGAGACTTGGGCTTCTTGTTGAGCAGTTAAGTATTTCTGCTTGTGACAGACCTAAAGAGATGACTACGGGAAATGTTGATATAGGAGAACTTTTCGCAAGAGCGGAAAAATTCTGCGCTCCCGTATGCAGCAAAAACCACAACACTATTATTGTAAAATATCCTGAGGAAACTCTTACGGTCAGAGGTAACGACGATGCACTTTTTCAGGTTCTTTATAATATTATTTCTAATTCAAACCGTCACACACAAAACGGTAAAATAGTTTTAAGTGCCGAAAGAGTGTATAAATCCGTACGCATTTCTCTTATGGACAGCGGGGAAGGAATTGCCGCAGAGAAGCTTCCATATGTATTTGAAAGAGGATTCAGCGGAGACAACAGCAGCGGTATCGGACTTTCGCTGTGCCGCGATATAATCGAAAATTTCGGAGGAATCATTAAGATTGAAAATATTTCGTCGGGAGGAGCTATTGTGACGATACTTTTACCTTGTGAAGGAGGCGATAAAAATGAGCAAAAGCCTGATATTACTTATTGAGGATGATCCTGATATCGCTTCGGCAAATAAAATAATGCTTGAACTTGAAGGATACAGTGTAATTGAAGCGAGGACCCTAAAAAAAGGTAAAGAGCTTGTGGAGAGCGCTTCGCCGGATCTTGTAGTAATGGACATAATGCTTCCCGACGGCAACAGCCTTAACTATTGCCGTGAGCTAAGGGGTAAAAGCGGAGTGCGTATTCTTTTTCTCAGCGCATTAGGTACAAAGGAGGATATTGTCGAAGGTCTTAGAGCGGGAGGCGACGACTACCTTGCAAAGCCGTATATTATGGATGAGCTGCTTTTGCGAATACAGTCACTTATGAGAAGAGGCAATATGAATCAAAGCGATACAAACCAGGATGGACTGACTTTTAACAGCCTTTCAAATCAGGCCTTTTACGACGGAAAGGATCTTATGCTGAAGCCTAAAGAATATGCTGTTTTAGAGCTTCTTGACAAAAACCGTGACTTTTATCTTTCGGCGGAAGAGATTTATTCGGCGGTTTGGAATACGGAAGGCGGCGATGACTTAAGCACAGTCCATAATCATATATATAGCCTTAGAAAAAAGCTTGCCGACACGAGATTTTCCATTGAACTCAAGCGTGGAAGAGGATATAGATTAAAAGAAATATAAAAAAATTTAAATATGTATCTCAATCTCATCAAAAAAAGAGATTGAGATATTTTTTAATGTGAAGAAATGTTGTAAACTAAAGTCACAGTTAAATAAGCGGTTTAAGTTAGTAAATCACAGGTAGAGCTTGCTTCAGCATATCAAAGGAGGCAGCAGCCTGCACAGGGAAGCGGTGCGCTTTTATGAAGCGTGTCGGTGCCGGGTGTTGAATTTTGATGCTTTAAGAGCAGCAAACCGGATGAGAATCCAAGGTTTCTCCGGAGTGCAATTTTAGCGGCGGTTGTGGTTTCAGCTTTCCTGCTAAAAGCGGGAGCCGCATTAGCCGGCAGGATCTTAAGGGTCACTGCCTTTTTTTATGGGATTTTTATATTTTCTCTTTTTGATTTGTTAAAATTGCTTTATAGCAAGTTAATTGATTTTAAAATGTTAAAAAATTAACGAAAATACCGCAAGAGTATTGATTTTTGGGTAGAATTGTATTAAAATAATGTCGAAGCAGTGATAAAAGTGTTATTGCTGCACATAAACAATATGATTTAAAATAGTGGGAGGTTATTCCAATGGCTCGTTTTACATTACCCAGAGATATCTATTTCGGAAAAGGAACAATTGATGAACTTAAAAATCTTAAAGGAAAGAAAGCAATAGTAGTTGTCGGCGGCGGCTCAATGAAGCGTTTCGGATTTTTGGATAAGGTAGTTGAAAACCTTAAGGCCGCTGGAATTGAGACCAAACTTTTTGAAGGCGTAGAGCCCGATCCATCTGTTGAGACAGTAATGAAGGGCGCAGCTGTTATGAGAGAGTTTGAGCCTGACTGGATTGTTGCAATCGGCGGTGGTTCACCCATTGATGCAGCAAAGGCGATGTGGGCTTTTTATGAGTATCCTGATGTTAAGTTTGAAGATTTGTGCGTTCCCTTTGGTTTCCCAACTCTCAGACAGAAGGCACACTTCCTTGCAATACCCTCAACCTCAGGTACAGCAACAGAGGTAACGGCTTTCTCCGTTATTACCGACTATCAGAAGGGTATAAAATATCCTCTTGCAGACTTTAACATTACTCCTGATATTGCAATTGTAGATCCCGACCTTGCAGAGACAATGCCTCCGAAGCTTGTTGCTCACACAGGTATGGACGCTCTTACACACGCAATTGAGGCTTATGTTTCAACAGTTCATTCACCTTTTACCGATCCTCTTGCAATTAAGGCAATTCAGATGGTTATGCAGTATCTCCCCGCATCATATGACGGATGCATGGCAGCAAGAGAGCAGATGCACTATGCACAGTGTCTTGCAGGAATGGCGTTCTCAAATGCTCTTCTCGGCATAGTTCATTCAATGGCCCACAAGACAGGCGCCGCTTTCAGCACAG
>CAUDRD010000200.1 GCA_958451705.1 uncultured Oscillospiraceae bacterium | reverse complement strand
CTTACAGACGAGACAAAGAATCTCGTCTGCGCCGAAACACTTGCTAAGATGAAAGACGGCGTAAGAATCCTCAACTTTGCAAGAGGCGGACTTGTAAACAACGCAGACCTTATTGAAGCAATCGGCACAGGTAAGGTAGCCGCTTATGTAACCGATTTCCCCACTGATGATATTATCGGAGTAAACGGCGTTATAGCAATTCCTCACCTTGGCGCTTCAACACCGGAATCTGAGGACAACTGCGCAAGAATGGCAGCCGATGAGGTTAAGGCATATCTTGAGAGAGGCGAAATCAAAAATTCTGTCAATATGCCCGCTGTTGAGCTTGGCGCAGTAAACGGAACAAGAATCTGTGTAATTCACCGCAATGTTCCTACAATGATCAGCCAGATTACCGCCGCAATAACTGCTGAAAACGTAAACATCGACAACATGGTAAACAAGTCAAGAAAGGCTTATGCTTACACCGCAATTGATACCGACGGAGATGTAACCGACGCTGTTATTTCCGCTATCAGCGCTGTTGACGGCGTTCTTAGAGTAAGAGTTATTAAATAATTACTCATAAATTTTTATAGATATAAAATAGTTAAACCCGTCTGAAATTCAGGCGGGTTTTGTTTTGTCTAAGTAAGGTTGCAGTTATAAAATATATATGATATAATGCAGCTGAAAGTGAGAATTTTATAGGTTATTGACAGTTTCCCGTAAGAAATAACCTTTGGAGGAGATGCCAATGTGGCAATAGCTTGACACATTCGGTTAACCTTAAGGATGACCGAAAGGGGAATGTAAAATGAAGAAAACCACTAAAATTCTTATAGCGGTTATAGCTGTATGCATTATTGTAGCGGCGGGAGTCGGAATCCAGTATCTTGTAACTCCCCATGAAGAGGCGATAGACAAAACCTATGCGGGACTTCTGCTTTTTGAGGATGGAATCGAACCTAAAAAATGCACAGTAGAGCTCAAAGGAAAATACATAAAGCAGATGAAAGAGCCCAAAGAGCAGTTTGTCGGACAGCTTGAGGACGGACTTTTTATTGACGGTAAAAGAGTATCGGACGTATCGGTCATTTTCAGCAATAACGAGGACTGCGGATACTCAGTTGTAAAAGGAAATGCGGATATAGCTCTGAAGAAAGATTTCAGTACGATTATTTTAAAGTTCCGTTATGATACCGAAAAGGGAGCGCCTGTTGAAGCGGAGCTTAACGAAAGCAATCAGATGGAAATTCCAAAGGATAAGGGAACAGAGTGCCTTTTGGTAGTTCCCGCCGAAAACATTGAAGATGCGAAAAAGCAGATTGAAGCATTCCGCACAGCTCCCGGAGTCAATGCTGACTGGGCAGAAGATTTCAAATTGGATGCCTATGCAGGTTAAACCTGCCAGTGTAACGAGGTTTCATTACGCATAAATACTTACAAAAAAATAAGAATGCCTGCGACGGATTGTACTCTGTTGCAGGCATTTTGTTTAATAAAGAAGGAGCGGAAAAAAGTAAAAATTTCAAATAAAACATCTTATTGAACCCTGAACAAGCAGAAAACTTTTTATATTATTCGTACTTTTGTCGCTATGGACAAAAGTAGGTGCACCGCCGCAGCATGAGCGGCAAAACCTACTTATTTATCAAAGTTCGGGTAAGGAGCAGAAAGTTAAAATAAAACTTCCTGCCAAACCTTTTGCCAATTGTTGTTTGATTATATATACCGCACTATTTAAAACAACAATTTAAATAGTATCTCAATAACAAAACCCCATGTGTCAGCACATGGGGTTCGTATTTAATTATTTGTTTGCCATTTCAGCTCTTGCAAGCTTGATGCGCTCTACGAAAAGCTTACCTGTTTCTGTAATCTTCTTGTAGTTGCCTTCCTTAGCTCCTGCTGTAAGTGAGCTTCCAGCTCCTACTGCAACGGCGCCTGCCTTAATCCACTGTGCAACGTTGTCAACGTCAACACCGCCTGTGGGCATCATCTTTGCATAGGGGATAGGTCCGTGAATAGCCTTGATGATCTTCGGTCCGAAAAGATCTCCGGGGAATACCTTAAGGATGTCAGCTCCTGCTTCCATAGCGGTTACACATTCTCTTACGCTCATAACGCCGGGCATAACGGGAACACGGTAGCGGTTGCACATTTTTACTGTATCGAGGTCAAGGTAGGGGCTTACAATGTACTCAGCACCGGAAAGCATTGCGATTCTTGCGGTTGCGCTGTCCATAACGGTGCCGGCTCCGAGGATGATGTCCTCAGGTGAATATGTAGCTGCAAGCTCTTCAATAACCTTCTGAGCTCCGGGAACTGTAAATGTAAGCTCGATTGCTGCAACTCCGCCTTCGATGCAGGCCTCTGTAATGCGCTTTGCTGTCTCTGTTGAATCAGCTCTTACAACGGCAACAATACCTGCGTCAAGTATTCTGGTAATTACTTTTTCCTTATCCATTGTTTTTTATCTCCTTTAATTGGTTTTGTTATCTCTGAACTCTTGCTCCTGCGCCGCCGACTATTCTTTCAACCTCTTTAAGGCTTGCCATAGAGGTATCGCCGGGGGTTGTCATTGCAAGTGCGCCATGGGCAACGCCGTAGTTGACCGCTTTTTGAGGATCTCCAGTTTCCATAAGTCCGTAAATAAGACCTGATGCAAAGGAGTCGCCGCCGCCGACTCTGTCGTAAATTTCAAGGCCGGGAAGCTCAAGACCTCTGTAAATCTTGCCGTCAGCCCAGCAGATTGCGCTCCAGTCGTTCACTGTTGCGGTTTTAACTGTTCTGAGAGTTGTGGCAACTGCCTTGAAGTTGGGATATACCTTAACGGCTTTTTCTATCATCTTGAAGTATCCGTCAATGTTAAGCTCCTTGAGGTTTTCGTCGTTGCCCTCAATTTCAAAACCGAGGCAAGCTGTGAAATCCTCTTCATTGCCTATCATAACGTCTATGTATTTTGCAATTTCCTTATTTACTTCTCTTGCCTTTTCGATTCCGCCGATATCGTTCCAAAGTGATGGACGGTAGTTAAGGTCGTAGGAAACGATTGTGCCGTACTTTTTAGCAGCCTTGACCGCCTCAATAACAACCTGAGCTGTAGTTTCTGAAAGAGCTGCGAAAATTCCGCCTGTGTGAAGCCATCTTACACCGAGGGTGCCGAAGATGTAATCCCAGTCGATATCGCCGGGCTTAAGCTGAGAAGCTGCTGTGTTACCTCTGTCGGAAACGCCAACTGCACCTCTGATGCCGTAACCTCTTTCTGTAAAGTTAAGGCCGTTTCTTACGGTTCTGCCGATTCCGTCATATTTACACCACTTGATAAGTGAAGCGTCAACACCGCCCTGGAAAACGAAATCTTCAACAAGTCTGCCGACCTCGTTATCTGCGAGAGCTGTTACAACTGAGGTTTTAAGACCAAAGCATCTTTTAAGACCTCTTGCGACGTTATATTCTCCGCCGCCTTCCCAAACTCTGAAGCTGCGGGCTGTTTTGATTCTTGCATCGCCAGGATCAAGTCTGAGCATAATTTCACCGAGAGAAATCTCGTCAAACATACATTCTTCTTTTGGACGAAGTTTAAGTTCCATAAAATAATACCTCCAAAAAGCAAATTAAACTTACAAAATAAATTTTATCACATTTTTTGATTCATTCAATAACAAATTCTTCAGTTTTATAGAAAACCTACTTAATTTTTAGAAAAAGCAATGAATTTGTCAAGACTAACTTGTTTTAAATTTATTCCATGATATAATGATTTAAAAGCTGATTCCATACGGCGCATAAAGTAAGCCGTGTATTATTTTATAAAAGCCATTGTCGGCACTAAAATTATGATTTTAGTCCGTG
>CAUDRD010000199.1 GCA_958451705.1 uncultured Oscillospiraceae bacterium | reverse complement strand
TAAGCGATAAAAAAATCGCTTACGTTAAACTATACTTAAATGATATTGCTATATCTAATTTATGTCAATACTATTTAATAAATCACTAAAAAATACGTTGATTATTGCCAAAGTTAAACTAAATAATTTGTGGAATTTAATTGCACGCTTTTTTATTCCTGAATAAATATTAAATTTAGTTTACTATTTATCACCGTATTAGATTTACTAATATATTGTTAATCATAAGATGTTATTATAAATTTATATTTATTGACTTCGTTTTTTATTATTACGTAAAACTCATAAGATATTTAAAACACTTTAGCCGCAAATGAAGTGTCGATATTAAACCTTCAGCTCTGCCTTGACACATTTTTATTCTCAAAATATAATTCAGTTGTATTCATATAAAAGGAGCTGTCCTTAGATGATTGAAACACGACTTTTAAATTACTTTCTCACCGTTGCAAGGGAACAAA
The DNA here is from genome assembly GCA_958451705.1 of uncultured Oscillospiraceae bacterium. GTDB lineage: Bacteria > Bacillota > Clostridia > Oscillospirales > Acutalibacteraceae > UMGS263. The sequence goes on along the minus strand of CAUDRD010000199.1, from coordinate 3,377 downwards.
ACATAACCTCTGCGGCAAAGGTACTTCATATAACTCAGCCAACTCTCAGCCGCCAGATGGCAATGCTTGAGGAAGAAGTTGGAGCAAAGCTCTTTATTAAATCAAGCCGTCCACTGACCCTTACTAACGAGGGTATGCTGCTTAAACGCAGAGCGGAAGAAATTTTAGAGCTTGTAAAGAAAACCGAAGATGAAATCTCCCTAAGAGAAGAACAGATTGAGGGAACTGTTTCAATAGGCTGCGGAGAGCTCGCCTCAGTTAAACTCCTTTCCGATATTTTAGCGGGATTCAGCGAAAAATATCCTAGAATCGTATTTGATATTTTTACCGCCAACGCTGATGAAATTAAACACCGCATGGATAACGGCCTTACTGATATCGGCCTCCTCCTTGAACCGGTGGACATGGAAAAATATGAGTTCATCCGCATGCCCATGAAAGAGCGGTGGACTGCCCTTATCCCTTCCGGAGTGCCTTTAGCCCAAAAAGAGCATATCTCCCCGCAGGACCTTTCCGATATTCCCATTATTATGCCGAGGCGGCAAAAAGTCCGTGACGAGGTCGCAAGCTGGTTTGGTGATTACTATAAAGACCTTAAAATTTCCGCAATATGCAATTTCAGCACCAATGCGGCTTTGCTTGTAAGGGCGGGCTTAGGCTACGCTTTAACCGTTGAAGGGGGACTTCCCTTTCTGGAAAAATCGGAAATCACAATGGTTCCCCTTTACCCTGAGCTTTTAGCAACCTCCGTCCTTGCCTGGAAACGCCAGCAGCCTGTTTCAGCGGCGGTAAACCGTTTTATCGAATACTCAAAATGCTTTTTAGGCATGCATAAGCCATAAAATATAAGTATTGGACATAGACAATTTTTTGAAATATAATAAGCATATCAGATGAAGAATATCTGATATGCTTTCTTTTTTACATTGAACCTAAAATCTAAAGATATAAATTTCAGAAAGAGAGGCTTTACTTATGAATGAAAAAAATGAATTTGCTAAAGAGCTCATTTTCCCCATGGGAGAGGAAAACAAGGCTTATGCCGACTATTTTGTAGGAGAAAGCTATCTCAATATGCTTTCCACAAAACAGGTTGTCATAGGCAACGTAACCTTTGAGCCGGGCTGCCGCAACAACTGGCATATACACCACGCCAAAACAGGAGGGGGACAAATCCTTCTCGTCACCGCAGGAAGAGGCTACTATCAGGAATGGGGAAAAGAGGCAAGGCAGCTCCATCCGGGAGACGTTGTGAACATTCCTCCCGAGGTAAAACACTGGCACGGCGCTGCGCCGGACAGCTGGTTTTCACACCTTGCAATTGAAGTTCCGGGAGAGGAAACCTCCAACGAGTGGTGCGAGCCTGTAACGCACGAAGAGTACAGCAAACTAAAGTAAGAGGCGAATACTGATGAAAGCACTGATTCTTTACTATTCTTACGGCGGCAACACAAGGCGTATTGCGCAGATGATAAAAGATAAGCTTAAGTGTGACTGCTGCGAAATAGAAACTTTAAAGGAATATTCGAAAAATTATAACGACGTAGTTGAAGAGGGAAAACGTGAAATTGACCGAGGATTTATGCCGGAAATTAAAGATATCAATACCGACATAAAAGACTATGACACTATCATTTTAGGCTCTCCCGTATGGTGGTACACCTTTGCCCCTGCCATGAAAACATTTTTAAACAAAGCTGATCTAAAAGGCAAAAAGGTTTATCCCTTCGCCACAAACGGCGGCTGGATAGGCCACACCTTAAAGGACTTTGCAAAAGAGTGCAAAGGCGCAGAAATTCATGACGGGCTTAACGTAAAATTCAATGGAAAAAAGCTCCTTACGAATGAGTCGGATATTGACAGATGGATCGAAAACATAAAATAAGCAACTTGAAGCTGTGCTTTTATAGTACGGCTTCGACTTTATTTTAAGGACAAATTTTATAGAGGTCTCAAAATCCATAAATGTATTTGTCAATTTAGAAATTAAAATCTATCAAAGATGCAATCTTTATGATATAATTAATACAACAATTTCAGCATTAATTTGTACAATCCAAAAAGGAGCAATAAAAATGAATCCTTATTTCAGTGAAGTAAAAAAGAATTTCGGCTTCGGCTGTATGCGTTTGCCCATGAAGCTTGGTAAAGTGGACTACAGTGAATTTACAAAAATGGTAGATACGTTTATAGAAAACGGCTTTAACTATTTTGATACCGCCCACGGTTATTTGGACGGCAAAAGTGAAATCGCTCTGCGTGACTGCCTTACAAGCCGTTATCCGAGAGAAAGCTATATTTTAACCGACAAGCTTTCAGAGCACACATTTAAAAAGCAGGAGGATATACGCCCTATTTTCCAAAAGCAGCTTGAGGCCTGCGGCGTAGAATATTTTGACTTTTACCTTATGCATGCTCAGAACGCCAAATTTTTTGAAAAATACAAAAAATGCCGTGCTTACGAAACGGCTTTCGAGCTTAAAAAAGAGGGAAAAATCAAGCACGTCGGCCTTTCTTTCCACGACAAGGCGCAGGTTCTCGACCAGATTTTAACGGAATATCCTCAGATTGAAGTTGTGCAGATTCAGTTTAACTACGTTGACTATGACAACGACTCCGTAGAGGGCAGAAAGTGCTATGAGGTCTGCCGAAAGCACAATAAACCCATAATTGTCATGGAGCCGGTCAAAGGCGGAACCCTTGCAAAGCTGCCGAAAAAAGCCCAGAAAGTCATCGACTCTTTACAGGGCGGAAGCGCCGCTAGCTACGCCATTAGATTCGCCGCCGGATTTGAAGGAATTATGATGGTCCTTTCCGGCATGGGCGACATGAATATGATGAACGATAACCTTAGCTTTATGAAGGACTTTGTTCCCCTTAACGAGGCAGAGCTTAAAGGAGTAAGAGAAGTGGCGAAGATATTCCACGCTCAGGATCTCATCCCCTGCACTGCCTGCCGTTACTGCACCGAAGGCTGCCCCATGCACATTGCAATACCCGATTTATTCGCCTGCCTTAACTCAGCGAGAGAATTTAAGAGCATCAGCTCCGAAAATTACAATAAGGTGCTGAAAGAAACCGGCAGCGCAAAGGCATCAGAATGTATTAAATGCGGAAAATGCGAACACAGCTTAAAATACGCAAGCTCTTAACAGAGGTTGCAGATGAATTTGAAAAGTAAGGAGGCTATAAAAATGACGTCATCTGATAAAAACTTTGAAACTCTTCTTCCTGAGTACTATGAGGAGATTTTTGAAAACGACCCGGAATTTGCTGAGATATTCAATAATTTCGCATACGGAGAAGCTGCGTACCACGATGACTTAGACGACACAACACGTTTTATGGCTATACTGGGAGCACTCATAGGCTGCCAG
>CAUDRD010000198.1 GCA_958451705.1 uncultured Oscillospiraceae bacterium | reverse complement strand
TTTAGCCTCACTGGTGAAGCCAAAAATTGAACCCCAAGCAGTATTTTTGTTAAGGTTCCATGTTCCTTCGCACTCATATTCCCAACTGTAGTCCTGATAGTTTGCACCCTCAGGATTTTCTACAAGTGCATCGAAAAGTGCTTTGTTGACCTGATCCTCTGTCATATCTTTTGAAAGAGCGACAGTAACACCATCTTTGAGGACCAAATCTTCAGCAGGAACCGATGCTGCAAAGCTCTGGAACGGCACTAATGTTAAAATCATTACCAGAGCAAGAAGCATAGCGGCAACCCTGCTGAATTTCTTTGTGGTTACCATTGGATTTTATCCCTCCTTATATAATTTGGTATCTACATATTAGCATGAATAAATGTCCTTTCAATATCTTATAGAGAAGTTTATCAATTAATTAATTTTTTTTTAATTCTTTTAAGACAAATGTTATTGTTTTTTAAAGTTCACTAAAAAATTTTTTGAGTGTAGGAAAATTTGCTTTTTTTTGCACATGAAAAAAGGCAAAAAAAGCAGGTCGAAACCTGCATCGGTCTGTCGAAAAAGCTTTTTGCTTTAGTAATAGACAACATTCAGCACCATTAATTATCGATAATTCTCAGCATACTTTAATTGCATAAAAATGTTCTTTATTATCGTGCTTTTCCCTCATAATACCACCTATCACGGCGACGATATAACGTTCCTATTTAAGTAAAAAGGCGTATTTGTGCTAATTTAAGGCTCATATACAAAATTAAAAGGCAGGTCGTAACCTGCCTTAATACATTTATTATTACTTAAAATATAGTAACTACAATTTTTCTTGTCTGTGGGAATGCATATGTGCCGCCAAGTGTCCATGCAGTCTGATAGAAAGTACCTGTAACTCTCGGGGGATTCTTCGTGCTGAAATAAATAAGTCCTGTCTGACGGAAGCCACTGTAAATATAGCGAACGTTATTGCTGTTCATCGGAATACCGTCCTTTGTTACAACAGCTGAAAAGTCAAAGTGCTTTACTTTAACGCTGTCAAGGCCCCGGGAAGCATCACTGACAAAAACAAGTTTTGTTCCGGTAGTGTGATACTTTACATAAAATACGCTTGTGGTGAAAGCTGTGTTATAATTGAGGTTTGCAGCAAGGGCAAACATTGTGTAAGTACCGGGCTGATTGGGCTGGATTGTTCTGAGTGCAACCTTGGTAACGCTTGCAGGCATACTGTTTATGATGTCATTCATAGCACTGAGAGCAGCGGCGTCAATACCAATATTTGCGCACTCGGCAGCCAGAGCTTCGGAATTGAGGAACTTTACAAAATCTTCACGGGTTATTCCGTCGGACATTTTAATTGCTGCAAAGTCGTCTCCAAAAACCGCTTTGTAGAGCCAGTCGTAATCCAGTATAAAGTCGCCTATGTCTTTATTGAGGCAGTTGACGTAGATGGCAGCCAATGAATCAAATGTACCGAGAGTAAAGCAGTAATAGTCAAAACTGTCGTCAACATTTGTGCTGATCATATCAGCCGGCATATCTTCATCAAGATACTTATAGTTCTGTTTAAGGCTTATTGACACATTTGCCTTTTCGGCTGAAGAATCAGCCTGAACCGCAACTGCTGTATTGCCGTCGTTATTAGCCGCAAAAATTTGAATAGGTGTAACTGTTAAAAGCATTACACAGACTAACATCAACGCCGCAATACGGATAATTTTCTTTCCGGTCTTCATTTAGCATAGTCCTCCTCAAACTATTTCGTTTTATTATAATTTTATCATTAAGCATTTCAGCTTTCAATAAAACGCATTGATAATTAACTATTTATTTATTTTTACTTCTATATTAGATTTTTAATTGCTTCTTAAGTTTGAAATAAAGTATTGGAAGCGGTTAAGCCGTTGAAAGGAAAAACGTAAAGCTTTTTTGCTTTACTTATTTATAGATACCTTTTTAATCATCGAAGCGATGTAAAGTCATATACTTTACACCGCTTTGTATGCTTTAATTAATATTTTTATACTTTATTCTTCTCCAAGGCTTTCATAAACCTGAGTGCAAAGCTTGCGAAATTCCTTTCTGCCCATTCCCATACATTTCGCACCTGCCGCAGCGGGAAGAAGTTCCTGCAAAAGATTATTGATAAAATCCTCCCCGGGCTCCTTTGGAGGAGAGGATACTACGCCGCCTCTTCTTCTGTCAAGGGTTATATAACCTTCATCACGCAAAAGAAGATAAGCTTTGTTAACTGTGTGCATATTAACCTCAAGCTCTTCGGCAAAGGCTCTTACCGATGGAAGCCTTGTTCCGGGTTCATAATCACCGGAGGCTATTGCAATTATAATCTGATTTTTTATCTGCATATACAGAGGTACCGGACTTGCCATATCAAGTTTGATCGCCATTTTTCAGCACCGCCTTTTTGTTTTTTCAGTCGGCAGAAAATTCAAAAACAGTAACGGAATTATATTCTTCACCGGCTTTAAATGTACACTGCGGAAAACTCTTCTGGTTAGGAGTATCGGGATAATACTGAGTTTCAAGACAGAAGCCGCAGTTAGGATAATTTTCTCTTCCGCCTTTTCCCCTGCTCTTTTCAAGGAAATTGCCAGAATAAAACTGCATACCGGGAAGGTCGGTATAAACTGTCATTCTTCGTCCGCTTTCCGGCTCATAAGCTTCTGCAATTACTCTCATCTGTCCCATCTCACCTTTAAGGCAGAAATTGTGGTCATATCCCTTTGCATTTATAAGCTGATCATAGTCGGAATTAATTTCTTTGCCTATGGCTTTGAATTCTCTGAAATCCATGGGGGTTGCCGCAACGGATTTAATTTCTCCCGTAGGAATGTTTATTTTGTCTGTTGGAGTAAATGCGTTTGAGTTTATTTTTAACAGATGGCCGAGAATATCGCCTTTACCTGCAAGATTAAAATAGGAATGATTGGTAAAATTAATAATTGTATCCTTATCGGCAACGGCATTATATCTTATTTCCACGCCGTTGCGGTCGGTGATGGTAAAAGTAACCTTAGCCTCCATTTTGCCGGGGAAGCCAAAGCTGCCGTCTTCACTTTCATAGGAAAGAGTTATTGCACTGTCGCTGAAATTTTCCACCTTCCAGAAATTAAAGGAGAACTCTCCGCCGCCGTGAAGACAGGTACTATTATTTTCGTTTTTATCTACATTATATTCTTTGCCGTCTATCTCAAATTTTCCCCCGCACAAACGGTTGGCATATCTTCCCACAGTTTTGCCTTCATAGGCACTGCTGGTCTCATAGGGAGCAAAGTCATCATATCCGATTGTAACATCGGCAATATTTCCGTCTTTATCAGGCACATATATACTTCTTAAAGTTGCGCCGAAATCCAGTATCTCAGCGCTGATTTTTCCGTTTGTTATAGTATATGCATAAACCTCCTTTCCTTTAGAGGTCTTTCCGAACAATTTCTTTGAGCTTTTCATTATATAACAACACTCCTTTTTGTGTTATTGCTTATATAACAAAGATATCATATATAAATGAAAAAAGCAAATTACAAAAGGTTAAAAAGGTATTACAAAAACGTCACATTTATTGACTTTTTTCTGTTAATGTGTAGTATGTTTTATAGTATAATTAATATGCAGTTTCTGTTTAACTTTTCGGAGGTGCAAATATATGACAGAAATTATGGAACAGCTTCAATATTACAGCAGATTTATTCTGCCCGTTATGGCTGTTATAATCCTCGGCAGCTGCATTTATTCGCTGCTTAAGCTCAAAATAAAGCCTTATTCCATGGCGGAGCTTGTCAACACAATCAACGGAGATAAAATCCCCCTTGACCGATGGGAAATTACCGTGGGACGCAG
>CAUDRD010000197.1 GCA_958451705.1 uncultured Oscillospiraceae bacterium | reverse complement strand
TTTTTATAGCTTTAGCGGTGCTTATTTTGTGTGTTGTGATGTCTACTAAAATACGCCGCATTATCCTTTCAAAATATAAAAACCTCTTGGAAGAGGACTGCAACCCCGCCGATTATCTGGGCTTCTACGGTGAATTTGAAAAATTTACTAAGAGCTATTACGGTAAAATAATCTGCCGTCTTGAAATTGCAAAGGCTCTCTATTATATGGGCGATTCTGCACAGGCCCTCAGGTATCTTGCCACAAGGGTGCCGGAGCACTCTCTGTTACCTCAGGAATTAATGCTTTATTATAATCTCATTATAAACTGTTATTTTTACAGGGGAGACTGTGACGCTCTCGAAATAGCCAAAAGAAAAATTTCGGAGCTTGCAAGGTCCGGAAATTACCCGGTAAACGTTAAGGCAGGCTTTGACGCTATGAGAGAATTTGCCGAAGGTGCAATTGCCTTTATTAAGAAAGATGCAGTAGGGGCTATGGAAGGTCAGCAGTTCTTTGAAAACGCAAAGCTTTCAAAGCTCCAGTCCGTTTGCAACTCCTACCGAATGGCCTGTATCCATCTTTGGAAGGGCGAAAAGGAAGAGGCTGTGCGGCTTTTCAATTATGTAAAAAACTGCGGCAACGGTCTTTACCATGTAAAGCTTGCCGAAGAAAAACTCAAAGAGATATCAGATAATGTAAACTGAAAGGCAGAGAAAGATGAATAATACCTTTTATGCTGTGGCGGTCACTACAAATCTTCAATGTACCGCCGGTCGATATGAAGAACTTTTAGAAACCTCAAATTCCCATACCAACCTTTGGGCGTGGAGAGGCGACAGATGCTGCTCCCAGGCGGCAATTTTAAGTCTTGACAAAGATATAACTTCAGTTTCTATCAAAATGACGGAATTTTCACGCAGCGACGGGGAAACTCTTCCCGGGGACTGCGCCAAATGTGTTTTTGTAAAAGAGACAAAGGCTTTCGTGGGCAACGGAAAAAAGGACGATAAAACCCGTGAAAGCTTTCCAGATATTCTGTGGTCAGATGAGCCTGTTTATCTTAAAGCAAAATCTGTGCAGAGCGTTTGGATAAATTTTGATATTCCCGAAGGGGCAAAGTCGGGTCAGTATACCGGAAAACTTGTTGTAAAAAATGACGATAACGGTCAGGTACAGGAAATTCCCTATTCCGTTCAGGTTTTGGCTCTCACCATGCCGAAGCCGGAAGATTTTCTTTTCGATATAGAGCTGTGGCAGTATCCCTACCGTGTAGCTCAGTATTATTCCGTGGAGCCTTTTGGTAAAAAGCATATGGAGATTTTAAAAAATCATATGCTCCTTTACAAAAACATGGGCGGTCACGCAATAACTGCAAGCATAGTTGAAGAGCCGTGGAACGGACAGACCTACGGCGAGTACCCCTCCATGATAAAGTGGATTAAAAAACAAGGCGGAGTATTCGAGTTTGATTTTACCGACTTCGACAAATGGGTGGGACTTTGCGTAAGCCTCGGCATTGCCGATAAAATAGTTTGTTACAGCCTGATTCCGTGGGGAAACAAAATTACATACTTGGACGAGAAAAAGGGAAAGACAAAAACAATTGCACCCAAGCCCGGAAAACGCAGTTATAAAAAGGTGTGGAAGCAGTTCCTGAAAGCTTTGATGAAGCACGTTGAGGAAAATGACTGGTTCGAGAGAATCTATATCGGCGTTGACGAACGTGCAAAGATGAAAAAAGCCTATGACCTTATAGACAGCGTCAAAAATTCCGAAGGTAAACCCTTTAAAAAAGCTGCGGCAATGAATCATTTCGGCTCGAAATTTTTCCCAATTATTGACAGAATGGACAGCATAAGCGTCGGTTCCCAGCCTCTTAAAAGCGCAATAGATGACTATAAAACCCTCTGCATAAGAAGGGGAGATAATCCCGATTTAAAGACCACTATGTATACCTGTATGGGACATTTCCCCAACAGCTTTACTTACAGTCTTCCGGCGGAGAGCTACTGGACCATATTCTTTGCGGCTTCCCTCGGCGCAAACGGATTTTTAAGGTGGGCCTATGACGCATGGGTCGAAAATCCCCTTGAGGATACAACTCATGTAAACTATGAATCAGGTGACTGTTTCCTTGTTTATCCCGACCTTCCCGACGCTGCAAATCCTCAAACACATATGTCGGTGCGTCTCGAAAAGCTTTGGCAGGGAATAAGGGATGTAAATAAACTCCTTTATCTTTCAAGGCAGTCGGCTCAGCTTTGTGAGAAGGCTCACAGAATACTTAAATCAGTCCGCTGGGATTACGGCCAGACCAAAAAGAAAGCGGCGGTTGCCGACGAGAAAACACGCCGTGAGATGCCAATAGATATGGACTGCATAAGAAATGCCCTTTACACTCTTTCAACTGATTTTCTCGAATTTATGAGCTGAGGTAATTGAGATGATTTACGAAACAAAAATAAAAGACCTTGTTCTTCGTGATGCAACCCCTTCCGATGCTGGAACTATCTATAATCTCATAAGAGGAATAGCAGAGTATGAGAAAATGCTCGATGAGGTTACTGCAACAGAAGATGATATTAGGGAATCAATTTTTGTCAGAGGCGAAGCTGCCGTAATATTAGCTGAGTATAAAGGAGAAACAGCCGGCTTTGCCCTTTATTTCAGAAATTACTCTACTTTTTTGGGAAGAGCAAATATGTACCTTGAAGACCTGTTTGTCTATCCTCATATGAGAGGAAAAGGAATAGGAAAGGCGTTGTTTATGGCTGTCGCAAAGGCTGCATACAGCCGAGGCGACGGAAGAATGGACTGGGTTTGCCTTAACTGGAATAAGCCCTCAATTGAATTTTATAAAAGCATGGGCGCAAAAGCTATGTCCGACTGGACCGTTTATCGTCTTGACAGAGAAGCTCTTTGCCGCCTTGCCGAAAAGGAAGATTAAAAATGATAAAAGTTACAATATCAGAAGAACTCACCGGCAAATATGAAAAAGCCGCCGCATACCTTATCCATGCAAATGTAAAGGCGGAAAAGAGCAGCGAAAAGCTTTTGGAGCTTATTGCCGGAGAATGTGAAAAAATTGAAGAAACTCTTCCTCTTGATGAAATAATGAAAAAGGAAGAAATCGCAAACACAAGGCTTTGCTATAAGGCTGTAGGCAAAGACCCTCACCGTTACCGCAACGCCGCTGAGGCAATGCTCAGAAGAGTTGTAAAGGGAAAAGGTCTTTACAGAATAAATAACGTTGTTGACGTTAACAATCTTGTTTCCATAACAACGGGATTTTCAATAAGCACCTTTGACGTTTCAAGTCTCAATCCTCCTCTGGAGCTCACGGTATCTCCTGAGGGAACCAGCTATCGAGGTATAGGCAGAGAGGCGGTAAACGTTGAAAATCTTCCTGCAATGCGTGACAGGGAGGGATTTTTCGGCAATCCTACAAGCGACTGCGAGAGATGCAAAATAAACGAAGGCGAAAGAGAAATACTTATGTGCATCTACGCTTTCGGAAGCCATGAAAGCGCAAAGGCAGCGGGAAAAACAGCCCGCGAGCTTTTGGAAGAGTATTGCGCAGCTGAGGTTATTGGAGAAAAGCTTATCTGGTCAGGAGAAAATTCCTGCGAAATATAAAGAATAAGTCAGCTAAATTTTAGGCTGCTTTTTAAATTTGTACTGTACATAATTTTACGTTTATGATATATATAAGTAAGCGGAGACTGAAATACGGTCTTTGCTGTTATATAAAAGAAAAATTTGGAGTGATTGTTTTAAATGGAAAGTGAAAGTGCACTGTATATTGCAGTTTTGGCGGTGCTTATATTATTGTCCGCCTATTTTTCGGCAACAGAAACAGCGTTTACT
>CAUDRD010000196.1 GCA_958451705.1 uncultured Oscillospiraceae bacterium | reverse complement strand
GTATGACAGCGAGCTTACGGGTACACCGGGCAGAACAATAACTGCGGTCAACGCCCTGTCTTTCGAAATGTCAAACGGCTTTGAGACTACATATGATGCTCAGCCAGGCACAAATCTTGTTTTGACAATAGATTCCGTAATTCAGCATTACCTTGAAAAGAGTATAACTCAGGCTCTTGTGGACAATAAGGCAAAATATGCTTACGGTATTGTCATGGATGTTAAGACCGGAGCCATTCTCGCAATGACCACTCAGCCGGACTATAACCTCAACGACCCGTACACACTAAGCGACAATCAGCTTTTAACGGATATTAATAAAATCGAAGATATAAGCGAACGCTCAAAACAGCTTTTAAACGCTCAGTTTTCTCAGTGGAGAAACAGATGTATAAGCGATACCTATGAGCCCGGTTCCGTTTTTAAAACCATAACTGCATCTGCCGGACTTGAAGAGGGCGTTGTCTCCATGGACGAAACCCTTAACTGCCCCGGATATATAATGGTAGGTGACAGAAGGATAAACTGTCATAACCATGCAGGTCACGGAACCGAAAACTTTACGCAGGGACTTATGAACTCCTGTAACCCGTGGTTTGTAACTGTAGGTCAGAGACTTGGTGTCGATACCTACATGAAGTATTTTGAGGCCTTCGGATTTACGGAGCAGACGGGCATCGACCTGCCGGCGGAATTTCAGCCGGTAAAAGGCGTTCACTATTATAATAAAGAAACCATGACTAACCTTGACCTTGCCAGCGTTTCCTTCGGTCAGTCCTTCCAGGTTTCTCCTCTTCAGATGATAACTGCTGTTGCAGCAATAGGCAACGGTGGAAAACTAATGGAGCCCTATGTGGTTCAGGCTATGACCGACGATGAGGGCAATACCATTTGGGAGAAAACACCCACTGTTCGCCGTCAGGTCATTTCAGAGAAGGTCGCTTCACAGGTTGCCGAAATGATGGAGGCCGTTGTAACCTCCGGAGGCGGACAGAACGCTTATGTAGCAGGTTACCATGTAGCGGGTAAAACCGGTACCAGTGAAAAGCTTACTTCCAATGAGAAAAAATATATAGCTTCTTTCTGCTGCTTTGCTCCTTCCTATGACCCTGAAATCGCCGTTATAATTATTATCGACGAGCCCAGCGCCGGCAAGATAAACGGTAGTACAATTTCCGCTCCCGTTGCAGGAGAGATTGTTGAGCAGACTCTTAAATATCTTAACGTTGAGCCGAGATATTCCGCAAACGAGCTTGCCGTTCTCAGCGATACCTCTCCCGACCTTGTGGGTAAGAGTACCTCTGAGGCCAAGAGCATAGCGGAGAGCAAGGGCTTTGAAGTCAGAGTCATCGGCAGCGGAACAAAGGTTCTGCGTCAGTCTCCCGAAGCGGGAAGCGTCATTCCCAAGGAAGGTCTTGTCATTCTCTATACGGAAGAGGGAGATGCACAGACTGTTAAAGTGCCTGATCTTACAGGACTTACTCTTTCAGAGGCCAATAAGAAAGCTTCCAATGCGGGACTCAATATTAAAATTGCAGGTAACTTCCTTAACAGCGGAGATATTAAGTCATATAAGCAAAGTATAGCAAAAGGCTCGTCGGTAGCCATGGGTACGACGATAACTGTATCTTTCCGTTCCGATACGGCAGGCAATGATTTGGCAGACTGATATTTCGGGAGGTATGCGTTATGCTTTTAAGCAGGCTCCTCGAAAGTACAGGATACAGTGGAAAATTTAAGGACCGTGAAATTTCATTTATCACCGATAATTCAAAAAATGTCACTTCTTCGTCCCTTTTTGTATGTATAAAAGGGGCGAGAGGCGACGGACACCAATATGGCAGGGAAGCCGCAAATAAAGGTGCTGCGGTTGTGTGCCAGCACAGCATTGGAGTTAAAGATGAAATTATTGTCAAAGATACACGGAGGGCTTATGCCGATTTTTGCTGTGAATTTTTCTCGAATCCTGCAAAAAAGCTAAAGCTTATAGGCATTACCGGAACTAACGGAAAGACCTCAACCGCTTTCCTTTTAAAGGATATTTTTGAAAAAAACGGAAAGAAATGCGGCCTTGTAGGTACAGTTCAGGATATGGCGGGAGATTCCGTCTTTCACAGTGAACGCACAACGCCCGATTCCTTCGAACTCAATTGCCTTTTTTCCAAAATGGTTAACAGAGGCTGCGAGTACTGCATTATGGAGGTTTCCTCCCAGGCTCTTTCTCAGGGAAGAGTTGACGGCTTATCCTTCCAATGTGCTGTTTTCACTAACCTTACAGAAGACCATTTAGATTACCACGGAACTTTTGAAAACTACAGTGCGGCAAAGAAAAAGCTGTTTTCAATGTGCCGCACAAGCATAGTAAATGTAGACGATGAAAAAGGTCTGTATATGACCCAGGGAGAAGGGTGCAAAACCGTTACATATTCAGTTCTTAACTATTCAGCCGATTATGCAGCCAAAAATATCATTCAGAAATCCGGCGGCACTGAATATGAAATCAGTTATAAAAATAAAACTGTAAACGTTAAACTTAGAATACCGGGGCTTTTTTCCGTCTATAATTCTTTAGCGGCTATAGCTTGTGCAGCTCAGGAAGGTATACCGCTGGAAAATGCTGCCGAAGCCCTTAAATCCAGCACAGGAGTTAAGGGGAGGGCGGAAATTGTTCCCACAGGTAAAGATTTTACCGTTATAATCGACTATGCCCATACCCCAGACGGTCTCGAAAATATACTTAAAACGCTGAAAGGCTTTGCCGCAGGAAGAATAATAACTGTTTTCGGCTGCGGCGGTGACAGAGATAAAACCAAGCGTCCCATAATGGGGGAAATCGCCTTAAAGTTTTCCGACTATCTTATTGTAACCTCGGATAATCCCAGAAGCGAAAATCCTCAGGAAATTATAAAAGACATACTTAAAGGGTGTAAAAACGCAGAAATTACTGTTGAAACCATAGAAAACCGCCGTAAAGCCATAGAAAGGGCTTTGGCAATCGGGAAAAAAGATGATATAATCTTACTCGCCGGAAAAGGCCATGAGACATATCAGATTCTCGGAGATAAAAAAATACATTTCGACGAAAGAGAAATTGTCTCGGAATATTTAAACAGAGAGGTAAGTAAATGATACCGCTAAATTTAAAAGAGGTTGCCGCAGCCTGTAACGCAGAGTTTTCAGGTGACGGCGAAAAAAAGATTTATTCTGTATGTACTGACACAAGAAAAATAGAAGAGGGATGCCTTTTTATCGCTCTCAAGGGCGAAAACTTTGACGGAAATGCCTTTGTGAAAGATGCCCTTGCAAAAGGAGCTGCAGCGGCGGTAAGCAGCCGTGATATAGCAGACTTACGTGTGCTTAAGGTTCAGGATACCTGCAAAGCACTTTCACTTATTGCGGGAATGTATCGCCGTAAGTTTAATATCCCGGTTATAGCTCTTACGGGCAGCGTAGGTAAAACTACAACAAAAGAAATGGTTCACTGCGTTATCTCTTCAAAATACAAAACCCTTAAAAGCCTCGGCAATCTTAACAATCAGATAGGTATGCCAATGACTGTTTTCAGCCTTGACGAAACCTATGAGGCTGCGGTTTTTGAAATGGGTATGGCAAATTTCGGTGAAATTTCAAACCTGTCCCGTGTTGCCGCTCCCACTTTGGGCATACTTACAAATATCGGAGTATCCCATATGGAAACTCTCGGCTCAAGGGAAAATATACTTAAAGCAAAGCTTGAAATTCTCGACGGCATGGAGGAAAAAGCACCCGTTATTGTCAACGCCGACGACGAATATCTTAAAAGCGCCGATTTTGGAGACCATGAGGTCATCTGGTACGGTATTAACAGCGAAAAATGCAAT
>CAUDRD010000195.1 GCA_958451705.1 uncultured Oscillospiraceae bacterium | reverse complement strand
CGTTACGATTATCCGGAATATGTAATTAACGAATAACTTTTTACACAAAACTGGCAGGAGAAATTTTCTCCTGCCTCTTTTTATATTCTTTTGTCAAAATATAGACTTGATTGACAGCATTACACGAAATATAGTATAATAATCAAATAAAATTGTTTAAAACGGGAATGATAAATTACCGTATACTCTGTTTCGGAGGTGCTGTATGAAATGTGGAAAATGCGGTGCGGAAAATAGGGATACAAACGCTTTCTGCGACAACTGCGGAGCGTATCTTGAAGATACCGTAACCGGTGAAAATACAGAAGAGAAAAATGCGGGGCTTAAAAACAAATCTGCCAAAAAGCAGCAAAAGAAACAGCGCAAGCTGCCGGTGATTTTCGGCAAAAAAAATAAAAATAAGAAGAATGCTGAACCGGCACAAACAGCTGATGCAAAAAGACCTGTAAAAAAGACGGATAAAAAGAAAAAGCTCATTGCCGGGGCAGTATTTGTTCTGGCTGTGGTTGTTGTTTCGGTTACGGCAGCTCTTGTGTTTTCAGGCGAGGATGAAAACACGGCACCCGTTGTTTATGTTAAAGAAAACTCCGTAATGGCTCAGAAAGTAGGGGAAAATGCACCTTTTGTGCTTTCGGATAATTTTTCGGAGGCGTCAAACGCTGAGCTTGTGGCGGTTTTTAATCAGGATGGAGATAAACTGCTTTATTCCGAAAGCTATACTACTGAAAACGGAACAAACACATATAAGCTCTATTACAGGGACATTATGAACGAGACTTCACAGCTTTCTTCCGCTGATAGCAGCAAGGGACTTTTCCTTGCGTCAAATGTTTACTCTCAGCCTAAAGCCTCTAAGAATTTCAAGAGAATTGCCTATCTCAGAAGTCCCAGCGATAATGGCGGAAAGCTTAAGGTTCATAACCTTAAAGAGGAGATTTCTATTGATACAAACGTTGTGGATTTTTACATTTCCGCTGACGGTAAAAACGTCATCTATTTAAAAAAGAACGGTAATGACCTTGATTTATACGAGTGCAAAGTAAAATCTAACGCAAAGCCTGTTTTCATCGAAAGCGCAGTTAATGAAGTTTATATTCTTGACGGAGATTTTGACCTTTATGCTTTTACAAAACTTACCGATAACGGAAATACAGGTCTGTTTTCAGTAAAAAAAGAAAAGCCCTCTCTGATTAACGCCAATGTAAAAGAGGTTTTTGTTGCTAACAGCGGCTCTGAAAACGACGGCATTTATTTTATATCCGAAAAGGAAATTTCCTACAACTGGAGCGAGATTGTAACCGATGATTTGTATGAGAGCGACGGGAATATTAAAGAGCCTGTAAGAGAAAACTATGGCAGTGAGGACGAGTATACAGAAGCGAAGGACCTTTATGATGCCAAAACAGCTCGTGACAGTCTTCGTGCTGCAATAAGCGACGGAGTATTAAAAGAGACTTCCCGTGAGCTTTATGTTTACACGGAGAAAGAGCCTGTTCTGATTAGTGAGTTTACCGGCAAGGTATACGGAGTATATGACGGAGCAATTGTATATTCTGCTTTCAGTATGCCGGAAAATATGAAGATAAAGCTTTCCGACCTTGCCCAGTATGGAAGCAGTTTGCCTGTTCCCGACGGAAAGACACCGGTTCTTGCAAAAGGAGAACTGTTCTATGCTAAAACCTTGAAGAATGCTCCGGTGCTCATAAATGAAGATGCAGCACATTCCGACGCAATGTTTTTCAGTGGAAATACTTTATATGTGGCGGAAAACTGCGATAAAGATTTTGAATTAGGCGATATAGTCAAGTGGGACATGAAAAAAGAAACCGGTACAAGAATTGATGCAGGAGTTTTTATTAAAAATGTTTGCTTTACTGCGTCAGGCAGTGTATACTATGTAAAGGACATGAAGGAGTCCACGGGAACTCTTTACTGTTATAACGGTAAGAAGACCGAAGAGATACAGCAGGGAGTGGCAAAACTTTATCCTGCGGGAAATGAAAGTGTTTTCTTCATGACCGATTACAATGAGTCCGCCAAGAGAGGCACCCTTAACCTTTGTGAAAAGTTCACACCCAGGCACGTTGATACAAATGTATATGAGGGTGGGTTTACTTTCAGAGCCGGCTCAGAAGTATTCTATATCAAGGGATATTCTTCCGAAAAGGGCAGCGGCAATCTGTACCGCAGCCGAAGCAAGAAGGAAGTTTCCCTGGTAAGCGAATATGTCAGTCAAATTTTTTGACATATAAAAATTTCAGGAGGTATAAACCATGAACAAATATGTTTGCGATGTATGCGGATATGTTTATGATCCGGAAGTAGGCGATCCCGATAACGGAATAGCTCCCGGAACAGCTTTTGAAGATCTTCCCGAGGATTGGGTATGCCCTCTTTGCGGAGTAGGTAAGGATCAGTTTTCAGCGGAATAATCTTTGGCGGCGGAGTGAAGACACTCCGCCTGAGTTTTGTTTGGAGGTATATATTTATGAAAGCAGTTGAAGTTAAAAAGGGAATTTACTGGGTAGGCGCTGTAGATTGGTCTCTGCGCAGCTTTCACGGCTATACAACAAAAAGAGGCTCAACTTATAACGCATACCTTATTATAGACGAAAAAGTTACTTTGGTGGATACTGTAAAAGCTCCTTTTGCAGCGGAGATGATAAGCCGCATAAAGAGCGTTGTGGATCCCTCAAAGATAGACTACATTGTTTCAAACCACGTCGAAATGGATCATTCAGGAGCTATTAAGGATGTTCTTGCTTTAGCACCCAATGCAAAGGTTGTCACTGTTGCTCCTCAGGGAGTAAAGGGTCTTACAGCTCATTACGGTGAGATGGATTTTATGCCTGTCAAGAACGGCGATACCTTAAGTATCGGCAGCCGTACACTTTCCTTTGTTCCCACACCTATGCTTCACTGGCCGGATAATATGGTTACTTACTGTCCCGAGGAAAAGATTCTTTTCTCAAACGATGCCTTTGGTCAGCACTATGCTTCCGGGGGAAGATTTGATGATCAGGAGCCTTTGGGAGATGTTCTCCATGAGGCCAGAACATATTATGCCAACATAGTAATGCCTTACAGCACACAGGCAGCAGGAGCAGTAAAGGCTGCTGAAGGACTTGACATAGAGCTTATCGCTCCCAGCCACGGTGTAATGTGGAGAAGCCATATTGCAGATATTATTGAGGAATATAAAAAGTGGAGCAGTCTCCAGATGAATAAAGAAGCCGTTGTAGTCTACGACAGTATGTGGCACTCAACGGAGAAAATGGCAAAGACAATTGTGGAAGCCTTTGCTTCAAAGGGATATAATGCAAAGCTCTGTGACCTTAAAGCCTGGGATAATTCAGAGGTTGTTAACGAGATTTTGACAGCCGAGTATGTTGTGGTAGGTTCTCCCACTCTCAACAATCGGATGCTTCCCACTGTTGCAAGCTTCCTTACTTATCTTAAAGGACTTTCTCCAAAGGGCAGCGGCAAAAAGGCATTTGCTTTTGGTTCCTACGGCTGGGGCGGACAGAGCATCGGCCTTGTTGAGAAGGAGCTTACGGACTGCGGCTTTGAAATAGCTCTGGAAAAACAGCGCATTCAGTATATTCCCTCACAGGAGAGCCTTGACGAACTTGAAAACAAGGTTCTTGAGGTTATATAAGTATTAGAAAAATAAAATTCAAAAAAGGAGGCTTCGATATTGGATAACACAGCATTGTTCAGACTTTCATACGGACTTTATGTAGTAGGGGTTAAAAACGGCGATAGCTTTGGAGGAAGCGTAGTAGACGCATTTGCACAGGTGGGTAGCGGAAAAACGCCCATGGTGGTCATATCCTGCATGAACACAAACAATACCACCGCT
>CAUDRD010000194.1 GCA_958451705.1 uncultured Oscillospiraceae bacterium | reverse complement strand
CAAAACAATAATTAATGTAATAACAACTACATATATTGTATTAAGTATATTGGGAAGGATGCCTATTGTATCCCTTAAAAAGCTGGGGGATGTGCTCAGAAGCTCCCAGGAAATATTGCCGATGCCGCGGTAAAAGATATAAATAATAAGTCACGCAAGAAGGGCACAGGTAAGACCCGCAGCAGCATACATAAGAATATGAAGAATAAGACGATAGGCTCTTCGCTTTGCCGATAATTTATTTTTCATTTTAATCGCCTCACTTCGTTTTCTTTTTAAGGAGCTTATTAAGCACAAGGTTTATTATCATTATGAATATAAACAGCACAAGGGCTATTGAAAAAAGAGCTTCTCTCTGAAGTCCGCTGAAATAGGACATTTCACTGGCAACCGCCGTTGTAAGAAAGCGCACGCTGGTAAACAGTCCCGGCATATTGGGAACGTTGCCGGATACCATCATAACCGCCATGGCCTCGCCTATTGCACGGCCGATACCTAAAACTACGGAGGTCGCAATACCGCCCTTAGCCGCAGGCACCGTCACCTTGAAAACGGTTTCGGTCTTTGTGGCTCCCAGAGCAAGACTTGCCTCCTCATATTCCGCAGGCACAGCCTTTAAAGCAGTTTCGGAAACGCTTATTATGGACGGAAGAATCATAATCGCAAGAACGATTATAGCGGAGAAGAGATTCGCTCCGTCGGGAAGATTAAAGGTTTCCCTCACTGCGGGAACAAGCACAATCATACCGATTAAACCGTAGACAACGGAGGGGATGCCTGCAAGCAGGTCAACGGCAGGTCTGACAGTTTTTGCAAGACTTTTGGGAGCAATCTTTGCAAGGAAAATAGCTGTCAGAAGTCCAACGGGCACGCCTATTAATACGGCGCCCAAGGTACCCCAGACTGATGTCATAATAAACGGAAGTATTCCGTATAGGGGATTAGAGGAAGTGGGACTCCAGACTTTACCGAACAAAAAGTCTACAAGTCCTATTTCACGAATTGCGGGAAGTCCCGATATTATAAGATAAACCGTTATGAACAAAACACAGGCTACTGCAAGAAATCCGCAAATCATGAAGAAAAGATTCATTGCCTTTTCGGCAGCCGAAAGAAATTTCTTTGATTTACTCATATAAAAACGCCATGGGATGTGCAAATATTAAAGGGAAAATACAGTAATCCGTCATATTGTACACAGCCACTACCTTTCTTTTATTTTTCACACTAAGCTCTGCTCCATGAATAAAAGCGCATCTACCCTTGAGCAGATGCGCAGGAGAGAGTTTAAGCTTTTATCTCTTTACAGGTACAACTCCTGCCTCTTTAACAAGAGCGTCTGCCTCCAAAGAAGTTGCGAAGTCGAAGAACTTCTGTGCAGTTTCGCTGAGCTGTTTATCGGCAAGGGTTACCATTACGAAGTTACGCTGAATCTTATAGGTTCCGTCCTGAATTGTTTCTGTGCTGGGAGCAACTCCGTCAACCTTGACTGCCTTTACCTTATCGCTTACCGCTGCAAGGGAAACATATCCGATAGAGTTAGGGTTGCCTGCTACTGTTGCAACAACGTCGCCGGTTGCTGTAAGAGCCTGGCTGTATTTGCATTTATCCTCAGTACCTGTAATAGACTCGAAACCGTCACGTGTACCTGAACCTGCCTCACGGCCGATTGCAACTACAGGAGCATCTGCGCCGCCAACCTCTTTCCAGTTGGTGATTTCGCCTGTATAAAGGGCTGCTATCTGCTCAACAGAAAGGTCTTCAACAGTGTTTTCAGGGTTTACGATAATTGCGATACCATCTATTGCAACAACTGTTCCTTTAAGGCCCTTTGCGATTTCTTCATCCTTAAGGTCACGGGAAGAAAGGCCGATATCACATCTGCCCTCAAGAACAGCCTGGATACCTGAACCTGAACCTGTGGGGTTATATGAAACCTCAACGCCCTCGTTCTGCTCCATGAAGCTTTCGCCGATGAAGCCCATGTAACTTTCCATGGAAGTTGAACCGTCTGTTGTAACTGTGCCTGAAAGCTTGTCGCCGCCTGCGGTGCAGCCGTAAAGCACTCCTGCAAGTAAAACTCCTACAATTAAAATAGCTAACAATTTTTTCATCTTTCATGACCTCCTGAGTCACTGTCCATTGGTTTTGTTTTTTGGAACATACTCAGTATAAACGATGGGATGTTAACTGTGAAACCGAAGCAGTGTTAAATATGAGTTAACAATTGTTTTTGCTTTTTCTCAATAAGTTAACATGAGTTGCAAAATGATTTTTTAAATTCCCTTGCTAAAAGCTTCAAATGTGCTATATGCACAATTGCATCCTCAAAAACAGGTCACTTTGCTTTCAAAAGAAAAGCACGTTTTTTCGACATATTATATAAAAATTTTTACTGCTATTGACATATAACTATGTATAGTGATAGCATAAAATCGATGAGAATGCTCAGGAGCGTGAAAGTGAGAAAATATGGGTAACGTTCGTCCTTCTGTGCCCTTCTTAAGCGGTCGCTTTCCGTCTTCCAGCGAGCATCACAGGCTTTATGCGCAAAAGCCTGTTAATAAAACCGAAGAGCTTTTCGAACACACACACATGAGGAGGAAGAAATATGAACGCTGGTTCAAAGAAAAAGTCATCTGTCTTCTGGCTGTGTATTGCACTGGTCATATGTCTGATCAGCTCCATCGGAGCCAGTTTAGTACAGACCAATTTCGGAAAAGTTGAAGTGCGGGATTTGCGTTGGGAAACCGACAGCGGCCACTATATGAGCGCATTGCTGTTTATACCAGAAAACGCTACTAAGGAAAATCCTGCACCGGCAATTATCTGCAGCCACGGCTGGTATAACAACCGTGAAATGCAGGACCTTAACTATGTAGAATATGCACGCCGTGGATTCGTTGTACTTTCAATTGATATGTACGGTCACGGCAACTCGGAAAACCTTGTAACAGGCGAATGGTGGAAAGATGAAAATAACGCCAACGGAATGTATGACGCCGTAAAGATGATGGCAGGTCTTCCCTTTGTTGACACTGAGCGCATAGGTGTAACAGGCCATTCAAACGGCGCACTTGCAAGCCGTACAGCGGTTCTTCTCGACAACAAAGCCGACACCCAGCTTATCGCTGCCGCCCTTCTCGTTTCAAACGATGCGGTTTATGTTGACGAGAACGGTGAATACTACAATATGTTCGGCAGCCGTGACGCAGGAATCGTCGCCTGCCAGTACGATGAATTTTTCCATCGTGTAACCCTTGCAGACGGTACCCGTACCGCTCCCCGTGATTACATAGACCAGGTAACTGCACAGTCATTCCTTCATTTTGGTCAGGATCCTACGGGACTTGACACCCGCAGCAGTTACACAATGTATAAAGAAGAGATAGACGGAGAAGAAGCCATAAGAGTTATTTATAACCCCAACATCACCCATCCCTGGGCTCACTTCTCAAAGGGCGTTGTTTCATCAAGCGTTGAATTCTTTGACGCTGCTCTTGACGCTCCCATTAAAATTGACGGCGACAGCCAGATTTGGCAGCTTAAAGTATTCTTTAACGCCATCGGACTTGTAGGATTTATGATGTTCGCCGTAAGCCTTACTCTTGTTCTTCTCAGATCAAAAGTTTTCGCAAGCCTTAAGGCTCCACAGATGGTGGCTCCCGCTCCAGCTCCTAAGGGTAAGGTAAAGGCATGGTTCTGGATCAGCAATATTCTTGCAACGCTGTTCTCAATAGGAGTTTACATGACTCTCTATTCGCCGCTCAACAAAGAGGGAGTACGTCCAGCATTCTTTGTTCAGGCTCCCGTACTCTTCATCGGTATTTGGAGTATGCTTTGCGGACTCTTCGCACTGGTACTC
>CAUDRD010000193.1 GCA_958451705.1 uncultured Oscillospiraceae bacterium | reverse complement strand
GAGATTGTGGCATATGTAAGGAGATAAGTTTAAAGTAAAGGAAATAATTTATATGTCGATTACAGTAAATATTTATTATAGTGGCGAAGGGAATAACGCCAGAAAATTTGCCGAAGAAATGGTTTCCAGCGGAGTGGTAAGTAAAATCCGTGCAGAAGAGGGTAATCTTAAATACGAGTACTTTTTTCCTATGGATGATGAAAAGACAGTCCTGCTTATTGACAGTTGGGAAAATCAGGCCGCCATTGATGCACATCATGCTTCTGAAATGATGAAAGAGATCATAAGGCTCAGAGAAAAATACGACCTTAAAATGAAAGTAGAACGTTACGTTTCTGATGACGGCGGAATTACCGAAAACGATAAAAAGTATATTAGAGAATGAAAAAGCCCCTACTGATCGGATTACTTCCAATTAGGAGGGGTTAGTAATATGCTTTTACACTCTTGCAACGCCTGTTTTTCTTGCAGCTTCTGCAACTGCGGCGGCAACGGTTCTTCCGACTCTCTCATCAAAAGCCTTGGGGATAATATAATCCGCTGAAAGTTCGCTGTCGGAAACAAGGGAGGCAATGGCCTTTGCTGCGGCAATCTTCATTTCCTCGTTGATGTCGCTTGCTCTAACGTCGAGAGCGCCTCTGAAAATGCCGGGGAAAGCAAGAACGTTGTTGATCTGGTTGGGGAAGTCGCTGCGTCCTGTGCAGACAACTTTTGCTCCGGCTTTGCGTGCAAGGTCGGGCATGATTTCCGGTACGGGGTTGGACATTGCCATTACTATTGCGTCGTCGTTCATAGAAGCTACCATTTCCTCAGTGACAATGCCGGGGGCTGAAACGCCGATGAAAAGGTCGGTTCCCTTCATAGCGTCTGCAAGGGTTCCCGTTCTTCTCTCTTTATTGGTGAAAGCGGCAATTTCCTTTTTTGCAGGGGTAAGGGTTTCATCGTCTGCGCAGATAATTCCCTTTCTGTCGCACATAAATATATCCTTTATGCCCATATTTGTAAGAAGCTTTGCAATTGCCACTCCTGCGGCTCCTGCTCCGCTGAAAGCTGCTGTGCAGTCCTCAATTTTTTTGCCTGTAAGCTTAAGGGCGTTTATAAGTCCTGCGGCGCATACAACGGCTGTGCCGTGCTGGTCATCGTGGAAAACGGGGATATCCGTCTTTTCTTTAAGTTTTCTCTCAATTTCAAAGCATCTGGGAGCGGAAATATCCTCAAGGTTGATTCCGCCAAAAGAGCCTGAAATAAGGGCGATTGCGTTTACAATCTCGTCAACATCCTTTGACTTAACGCACAGAGGGAAAGCGTCAACTCCGCCGAACTCCTTAAAGAGTACGCATTTTCCTTCCATAACGGGCATACCTGCTTCGGGTCCGATGTCACCAAGACCTAAAACAGCCGTGCCGTCTGTTACAACGGCAACCATGTTCCAGCGTCTTGTAAGTTCGTAGGATTTATTTATATCCTTCTGAATTTCAAGGCAGGGCTGTGCAACGCCGGGAGTGTATGCCAGTGAAAGCTCTTCTTTGTTATTTACAGTAGCACGGGCTTTGATTTCAAGCTTTCCCTGCCACTGGTAGTGAAGCTTTAACGATTCTTTTGCGTAATCCATCTAAAAACAACCTCCAAAAAATGTTGTAAAATTTTCATTTTTACCTGCAATAACCGCAGTTATCGTCAAAAAGACAACTGCGGTTATTTTTTCTATGGGAAAGAAAACAATTACAATAAATTTTACAGCAAAAGCTGTTAAATTTCAATACTGGAGCTGTTTTATTTTCCTGTATTATTAACTTTTTATTCTTCAGCCCAGCCCTTTGACCTTTCAACGGCACGAAGCCAGTTGCGGTAGAGTGCGTCTCTTTTGGCTTTTTCCATGTTGGGAGTGAAAACTTTGTCTACTTCACGGATTTTTTCTATTTCGTCTGTGTTCTCCCAGAATCCAACTGCAAGACCTGCAAGGTATGCGGCACCGAGAGCCGTGGTTTCAACGGTCTTAGGTCTGTTTACCTCGGCCTGGATGAAATTAGCCTGAATCTGCATCATAATATTGCTGACGCTGGCGCCGCCGTCAACACGAAGGTCAGTAATGGGTATTCCGGAATCCTTCTGCATGGCTTCGAGAAGATCAGTCATCTGGAAAGCGATGCTTTCGAGAACCGCTCTTGCAATATGAGCGTTGTTTACGCCTCTTGTAAGACCTACCATTGTGCCACGAGCGTACATATCCCAGTAAGGTGCGCCAAGGCCGGTAAATGCAGGTACAAAGTATACGCCGTTTGCATCCGGCACGCTTTCGGCAAGCTCATCACAGCGGTGAGCCGTGTCGATAAGATGAAGCTCATCACGCAGCCACTTTATAACGGAACCTGCGTTAAATGCGCTTCCCTCAAGGGCATATTCTACTTTATCTCCAATGCCCCAGGCAACACCTGAAAGAAGGTTGTTCTTTGAATGAACTCTTGTTTCGCCCGTATTCATAAGCAGGAAGCAGCCTGTGCCGTATGTATTCTTTGCCTGGCCGGCTTTAAAGCAGCCCTGACCGAAAAGAGCTGCCGGCTGGTCGCCTATAGCGCCGCTTATGGGCACGCCTTCAATGGCCTCAAGACCTACAACGCCTTTTTTAACATATCCGTAAATTTTGCTTGACGGTACAACCTCAGGGAGTATTCCCATCGGAATTGAAAGCTTTTTGCAAAGCTCCTCGTCCCAGCATAGCTTGTCGACGTCAAAGAGCATAGTGCGTGAAGCGTTAGAATAGTCGGTTACATGTACCGTTCCGCCTGTAAGGTTCCAGATGAGCCAAGTTTCAACTGTTCCGAACATAAGCTGACCGGCTTCGGCAAGAGCTCTTGCACCGGGTACGTTGTCGAGAATCCATTTGATTTTAGTTCCAGAGAAATAAGCGTCAATAAGAAGACCTGTTTTATCCTTGATATAATCGCTCATGCCTTCTTTTTTCAGTTCTTCGCACATCTGTGCCGTACGGCGGCACTGCCAAACAATTGCGTTGTACACCGGTTTTCCCGTTGCACGGTCCCAGATTATTGTTGTTTCACGCTGGTTGGTTATGCCGATTGCTGCAATGTCCTTTGCTTCGAATTTTCCGGTAAGCATAACTGAAGCCACCGACTGGAGCTGAGAATATAAAATCTCCATAGGGTCATGTTCGACCCATCCGCCCTTAGGGTAGATTTGCTTAAATTCGTTCTGACTTTTTGCAACAATATTGCCTTGCTTGTCAAAAACAATTGCACGGGAGCTTGTAGTTCCCTGATCCAAGGCAAGAATGTACTTTGCCACTTTCACCACTCCGTTCCGTTTAATCATACTTAAAAATTATTTATGACGCTATAACAAAAAAAGAACAGAACTCACCCATTTGAGGGTGCATTTTCCATTCTCTATTCTCACAAAAATACGCACTTTCAAAGTATTAAATTTAAACCTTTTCACAACACATAGTTTAACCGCAATAAATGAAAAAGTCAATAGAAATCCATATTGCTTAAATGAAAAAATGTGTATAGTGTTTATTCTTACAAAAGTCAATGGTAAAAACTGTTAAATCTGCCGTTTATTTTATAATTAATTAATAATTGATTGTTTTTTTAATTCTTATATAGTATAATATCAACTAACGTGAATATACACGTCAGGACAAGTGTTTGGTTGTCCGAATATCAGGAAGTGAAATGAGAAGGAGGAAGTTTAAAAATGTCTGAAAGAATTTCAGTAGTTACGGGAGCAACAGGACATATCGGATACGCTCTCTTGATGAAGCTTGTTGAAAAAAATGAAAAAGTTCGAATTCTTATCCGTAAGGATTCTTCCATATTTGATGGAATAGATGCTGAAAAATATTATGGTGATGTT
>CAUDRD010000192.1 GCA_958451705.1 uncultured Oscillospiraceae bacterium | reverse complement strand
GAGAAAAGCCCTTTCCGCCTTCGGAGGAGGGAAAACGGTTAACGGCGGGAATAAGGCGTGAATACTCATCCATTTCGAGATCGGCAAAATTGTTGTATGTGTTTGATACTGCCTTTGGCTCATACCACTGAATATCGCATACAACGTATTCCCAGCCATACTTTTTAAGATTTTCGGCAATGTATTGTGCATTTCCCAATAGCTGTTCTTCGTTTACCGCTGCTCCGTAGCAGTCCCAGCTGTTCCAGCCCATTGGCGGTTTCAATGCACAATTGTCTTTTTTTAGCATAACATCTCTCCTTATAAATGAACTGATTATAAAAATCAGCACAAAACACAGCTAAGAATTTTCACGGACTATATCCATGGCCAGGGAATAAAGCTGCTCCATAGATGAAAGCTCACCGATTTCACGGCGCTTTTGTGCAGCGCCTCTGAGACCTTTCGTATACCATGCGGCGTGCTTTCTTGCCTCTCTCATTCCGATATAGTCGCCTTTGTATTTGCAGATAGTCTCAACGTGTTTGAGCATTACTCTCATTCTCTCAGAAACGGGAGGCTCCGGAAGGACGGCACCGTCTTTGAGGTATGCGTTTATCTGGTAAAATACCCAGGGCCTTCCCAAAGCTCCTCTGCCGACCATGAGCATATCGCAGCCTGTTTCCTCAAGCATTTTTGCAGCGGAAAATCCATCAGTAATGTCGCCGTTGCCTATTACGGGAACAGATACGCTTTCCTTTACCTGCCTTATTATGTCAATGTCAACGGGCGGTGAGTACATCTGCTCCCTTGTTCTGCCGTGAACGGTTATTGCGGCGGCTCCTGCGTTTTCGCATCTTTTAGCCACTTCGCAGGCGTTTAAGTTTTCCTTATCCCAGCCGGCTCTGATTTTTACCGTTACGGGTATTTCGACTGCCTTTACAACTGCTCTCACTACATCCTCTGCAAGTGGGGGATTTTTCATAAGTGCGGAGCCGGAACCTGTTGAAGCCACCTTCGGGGCGGGACAGCCCATATTTATATCTATAAAATCGGGATTATATTTAAGAGCCTCAACTGCCGCCTTTGCCATTGTTTCCGGCTCACAGCCGAAAAGCTGAACTGCTGACGGACGTTCAATATCGGAAAGTAACATAAGTTCTCCCGATTTTTTGTCTCCCATTGTTATGCCCTTTGAGCTTACCATTTCGCTGACTGTAAAAGCTGCTCCGTAAGAGGCGCAGAGCTCACGGAAAGCTCTGTCCGCAACTCCAGCCATGGGAGCAAGGGCAGCGTGTTTTGTTATTTCAAGATTTCCTATTTTCATTTTAATGCCTTTCGGTAATTGATTTTGTACAAATTAAAGAATTGAAATATCCTTGCTCTTTTTGTCGTGCAGACCGAAAAATTCCTGTTTGCCGTCATCGAGAAAGACTTTCAAATAATCCCCGAAATGGGGTGAAAGCTCCATTTTCGGTATTTCGTCTATATCTGCCCAGAAAACTTTGCCTTCCTCAGTTTCGCCTATAAGCTCACCGCTGTAAGCATCGGTTTTATAAAGTATAACCATGTACCTTTCGCCGCTTTTTCTGTGGCACCAGTCTATAATACCGCAAAGTTTGAGATTATCAATTTTGAGTCCTGTTTCTTCAAAAACTTCTCTTTTTGCGGAATCCATAAAGCTTTCTCCCTTTTCAACATGACCGCCGGGGAATGATATGCCTTGCCAGTATTTTACCCTTTGCTGCACAACGGCACGGTTTGTGTTTTTATCATATACCATTACCATATTGGTAAGTTCCGCTTTGAACGTATTGCCCACGGTTTAACACTCCTCTTTTTCAAAAACAACAGTATTTTATCATAAAGAAAAAGTAAATGCATTATCTATAGGGAAAAATTTATAATAGCTGTGTTTTTTAAACTGTACATTATTCCTTCTTTTTTCTTTCAGCTGACACATAGAAAAAATTGTGGTACAATAAAATGAAATGCAGAAATTGATATATTAATCTTATACACATAAATTCAGACCGAATTTTCAGATAAAGGGGAAAAGCGCATGAAACTGCTTGTTATAGACGGAAACAGCATAATAAACAGAGCCTTTTACGGCATTAAGCTCCTTACTACAAAGGACGGCAGATTTACCAACGGAATTTACGGTTTTTTAAATATACTTTTAAAGCTCAAGGAGCAGTGTCAGCCCGATGCCGTTGCAGTGGCCTTTGACCTTAAAGAGCCAACCTTCCGCCATAAGATGTATGACGGATACAAAGCGGGAAGGAAGGGAATGCCTCCCGAACTTGCCTCACAGATGCCGGTTTTAAAAGAGCTTTTAAAGGAGCTTGGCTACAAAACTGTTGAATGTGCGGGATATGAGGCGGACGATATACTGGGTACTCTTTCACGCAGCGGAAAAGAAGGCGACTTTTGCTATATTGCCACCGGCGACAGGGACAGTTTGCAGCTTGTAAGCGATAACGTAAACGTGCTCCTTGCCTCAACAAAAATGGGCAGAGCCGAAACCAATCTTTACGATAAAGCGAAGCTTAAAGAGGAATACGGCGTTGAGCCTGAGGGCATGATTGAAATAAAAGCCCTTATGGGAGACAGCTCCGATAATATTCCCGGCGTTGCCGGAATAGGCAAGAAAACAGCCGAAGACCTTGTTCAGCGGTTCGGAAACATTGATTATATCTATGATCACCTTGACGAAATAGACATAAAGAAAGGTGTCCGTGAAAAGCTCAGTGTGGGTAAGGATTCTGCGTACATGAGCCGCACTTTAGGCACTATAAGCTGTGAAGCTCCCGTAGAAAAAAACTGGAACGAATATCTTATAGAAAAGCCGACGGCAAAAGCGGGAGCAATGCTCGCTTCCCTTGAGCTTTTCTCCATTATCAAAAAAATCGGCGTAGAGGTAAGTGTACAGGAGAAAGCGGTACAGGAGAAAAAGCAGGAAACTTTAAAATACGAAAAAAGCTTTTCAGCCGATGAAGCTTTTGGAGATGCAGAAAAAACAGGGGAAATATATTTCACTTTCGATTTTGACGAAAGAGGCTTTAAAGATTTTACATTTATAAGCGGAGAAAAGATATATAAACTTTCTCCTCTGGATTTGAGCTTTAATTCCTTTATTCTGAAAATCTGTGAAAGCGAAAGCATAAAAAAATACACTACCGATATAAAGAATTTTGCCTCTCTTTGCTCCGATTTAGGGGGAGAGCTTAAAAGTGAGTTTTTCGATACAAGCCTTGCGGGCTACCTTCTCAATCCCTCGGCTTCCGATTACGATATAGTCCGTCTGTCGGGAGAATATTCTGTTTCTCCCTGTGAGATTTCAGATGAAGAGGATGTACCCGACAGCGTTAAAAAGATACTGCATTTAAAGCCTCTTTGTGGAGCACTCAAAGCTAAGCTTAATGAAAACTGTCAGGAAGAGCTTATGGAGAAAATTGAGCTTCCGCTTGCACTTGTCCTTTCAGATATGGAGAAAACGGGCTTTATGGTTGACGGCGAGGGACTTAAAAAATTCGGAATCTCCCTTGAAGGTAGAATAGGGGATATTGTGGCGAGAATCTACTCTAAGGCAGGATTTGAGTTTAATATCAATTCTCCGAAACAGCTCGGTGAAGCACTTTTCGTCAAAATGGGAATCCCGGCGAAGAAAAAGACAAAGAGCGGGTACTCCACCAGCGCCGATGTACTGGAGGGACTTGCAGCGGATTACCCCATAGTTGCCGATGTTCTCGAATACAGAACCCTTGCAAAGCTTAAATCCACTTACTGCGACGGACTTGCAAAGGCCATAGGGGACGACGGCAGAATACATTCGACCCTTAACCAGACCGAGACGAGAACGGGAAGAATTTCTTCCGCAGAGCCGAATCTTCAGAATATCC
>CAUDRD010000191.1 GCA_958451705.1 uncultured Oscillospiraceae bacterium | reverse complement strand
ATGGGCGGTCTGCGTTTTGGGATTCTCTTTAAGGGGTCATATTTAAATTTACCGCATGAAAATCCCGCCGAAACAATTCCTTTTTTTACGCACAGCACAACGTCCTTTTCAGAAGAACGTTTTCCATACCGGCAGTATTCGCAGGCGCTCTCTATATTTTTTCCGTAAAGCTTCATAATGCCGCCTCCCATTAAAGGAATTTTAACATATTCTGCGTTTGCTATCAAGCTCTAAAATAAGCAGACCTCCCATAATAAGAAGTCCTGCCGCTGCGGGTATGGAGGCAGAGTATGGCTGAGGGATGCTTTGCACCGTGTTTGACATAACGGTGGTGGAAATAGGGAAAAATTTGAGTATCACGGCGCAGACCATTGCGGCTATAGCTCCGTTTATAATCCGTGCTGCAACAAAAAGAGAAGGCTTTATTCCCGTTTGAATAGCACAGCTCATCACCTGGCAGTGTACGCAGATTCCGCCGAAGCCTATAATTAGGCACATTATGGGAAGGGGAACATTGCCGGCGGCGGCGAAGGAGCCTGTTGTGACCTCCAAGACGGCTTTAATAAAAATTTTTCCGCTTTCACTTACCGATAAAAGGTCTGTAAAACCGTTGATGCAGGAAAAAAGTATCACCCAGGCACAGATTGAAAACATGGCTGCGGCAGCGTCGGCAACGCTGCGTGTAAATGCCTGTGAAAATTCCGGAGCGGCCTCGTTTTTATATTCTTTCGGTACGGCAAACTCACCGTCGGAAATAAGGTTTGTGAAAAATCCCATGGATAGAGAGGATACCATCAGGGAAACCAAAATCACTGCTCCGGCGGTAACGCTCGAAAGCATTGAAACCCCCACGGTGCCTATTACAAAAGCCGGTCCTGCATTGACGCAGAACATCATCATCCTCTGAGCCTGATTTTTTGTGATTTCCCCTTTTTCAAGAAGTTTTGCCGTCATTGTAGCCCCTACGGGAAAGCCGCCTATAAGGCTCATAAAAACTGCCGAAATGGCGCTTCCAGGAAGGGAAAGGAGTTTTTTCCCAACGGTATCGGCAAATTTTCCCCGCCAGAGGCAAAGCCGTGAATTGATTAAAAAAGACGAAAGAGCCATAAACGGGAACAGTGAAGGGATTACCGAAGCGGCACATATATCAAGGCCTTTGCGTACCCCTTCGGCGGCTTTTTCCGGCATGAGAAGGAGCAGCACAGCCATAAGACAGCTTCCTGCGGCGGCAGGAATATATTTTAAAATATGTACGGTTTTTGATTTTATTATCTTCAAAGGAGTACACCTCGTTTCCTATAAATTTTCACACTGCCTTTAATGTATATGCGGCAAGGTAATTTTTAAATCAAAAACGGCATATTCTTTTTTGAAAGGATGATGGGTTATGTCAAAGGGCAAAAAAGGGACAAAGACCATAGCGGAAAGATTTTTTAACTCTTCCCCTGATGATACGGGGGAGCTTTCGGCAATTGTAGGTGCTGGGCTTGCGAAAATAGAGCTTACGGGCAATCGTGAGATTTCTGTGGACGGCTGCCGTGGAATCTTGGAATACGATGAAAGCGTAGTGCATTTAAACCTTGGCAATATGATAATAAAAATAACGGGGGCGGGGCTTACTATTCCGTCTATGGCGGCGGAGCAGACAACGGTGACGGGCAGTATAGCCTCTGTTGAGTTTTCCTCATAATCCCATATAAAGAAGAGGAGCGGACAAAATGTTTTTTGTGGTTTTAATACGCTTTTTAACAGGATATGTCACTTTTTTTGGCAGAGAGGGATTTACCGAAAGATTTATAAATCTGTGCTCACGGGACGGAATACCCCTTTGGAATCTTAAAAGCGACTCAGAAGGCTTTTGCGCCTGCACTACCATCAAAGGCTATAAAAATATAAGAAGTGCGGCAAGGCGTTCCGGAGTCCGTCTTAAAATCAGAAAGAGAAACGGTATGCCTTTTTTCATTGACCGTTACAAATACCGCTGGGGAATGGTGGTGGGAGCAGTATTTTTTGTAATGATGCTCTCTTTTCTCTCAACGAGAATTTGGTATGTTGAGGTCAGCGGAAACGAGCGTTTCTCCTCAGATTCCATAATAGAGGTTTTCGACTCAATGGGTGTTTCAATCGGAAAACGTAAAGAGGATATAGACACTTCAGGAATACAGCTTAAAGCTTATACTGAACTCCCGGATTTTTCATGGGTAGCCGTTAATCTTGACGGAAGTACGGCGGAAATAGAGGTGCGAGAAAAGGTTCCCGTGCCGGAGATAGCCGACGACACAACGCCCTGCAACATAAAAGCGTCTCATTCAGGACAGATTTTGTCCATTAAGGTATATGAGGGGAAAGGTGAGGTAAAAGCGGGCTCAGCTGTGGCAAAAGGAGACCTGCTTATAAACGGCATAACTGAAAATGAGGACGGAACTCCTGTGTTTCACCATGCAAAAGGGGAAGTAATTGCGAAAACAGAAAGAGAAATAGAAGTGATAATACCAAATAAAATAAAATGCAGAAAATATACGGGATATGAATCTACGGGCTACACGCTTTTATTTTTCGGCTTTGAAATTCCAGTTAAAAAGGCAAAGTATCCCCAGGGAGAATATGACGAGGAAATCAAAAAAACATATGCCTATGCGGGAGAAACAAAGCTGCCTTTGGGCATAATAAAAACTACAGTTACGGTTACTCAGGAAGCCGAGGAAGAAATAACTGCCGTAGAAGCGGGGAATTATGCCGCAATGGAATTTAAAAATCAGTATGAGGAGCTTAAGGGAAAGGTCAAAATTCTCTCTGAAGATATTCAAAGCGGCGAATATAATTCGGGATGGAGAATAAAGGGAACGTTTACCTGTGAAGAAAATATTTCCGTTGAAGAAAAAATAGAAATTTCGCAGGAGAGCGAATAAATTATGTCTTTTAGAATTAGTTTATAAAGTTCAGGTTTTGCTCTTTTGCACAACAACGGACTGTAAAAATATTGTAAATTTTTCTTGATTTTTATTCAATATTAATGACTTTTAAAATAAATTATGTTATAATCTAACAAAATAAAAGAAGATTCAAAGGCCAGGCGATGTGATGTTCGAGCAAATAATCAATATAGACAGAATGGAGCAGGCAGTAAGCCTTTTCGGAAGCTTTGACGAAAACATAAAGCTTATAGAAAAAGAGTTTTCAGTATCCGTTGTAAGCAGAGGCTCAGACCTTAAAATTACCGGAGAGCCGGAAAATGTCTCCGCTGCTGCAAGAGCCGTAAACGGTCTGCTCACCCTTATAAATAAAGGCGAGGCTTTAAGCGAGCAGAATGTCCGCTATGTTATCTCCCTTGTCCGTGAGGGCAGTGAAAACAAGCTTAGGAGTATGTCTGACGATTGTATATGTATAACTGCCAAGGGAAAGCCTGTTAAGGCGAAAACCCTCGGCCAGAAAAAATATATTGAGTCCATTAAGGATAACACCGTTGTGCTGGGTGTAGGTCCTGCCGGTACGGGAAAAACTTATCTTGCCGTTGCAATGGCGGTAAGCGCATTCCGTGCAAAGGAGATAAACAGAATCATACTTACCCGTCCTGCGGTGGAGGCTGGCGAAAAGCTGGGCTTTCTTCCGGGCGACTTACAGCAGAAGGTTGACCCTTATCTCAGGCCCCTTTACGATGCCCTTTTCGATATGCTCGGTGCTGAAAACTTTCAGAAGTATCAGGAGCGTGGAAATATCGAGGTTGCTCCCCTTGCCTATATGAGAGGACGAACCCTTGACGACAGCTTCATAATTCTTGACGAAGCTCAGAATACCACCCCGGAACAGATGAAGATGTTTTTAACACGTCTGGGCTTTAATTCAAAAATAGTGGTGACAGGCGACATTACTCAGATGGATCTGCCCGACGGAAAAAGGTCCGGTCTTGTAGAGGCCATGA
>CAUDRD010000190.1 GCA_958451705.1 uncultured Oscillospiraceae bacterium | reverse complement strand
ACCTTCATAATCAAATTCACATTCCATTCCGCCTCACCTCAACTATACAAAATATTAATTTTGTATAGTTGGTAATAATTTATTTAAGCTCCTTTCCCTTCCGGGTTTGGAGCTTTTTTTGTTGTACAAATTTTTTTGGGTACAGGGTTCACAAAGCTTTTTGACGTGCTGTCGCTTGCCCCCTGTAATTGGTCTATAATAAAAAACCGCCCTTCTGACTTTCTCCTTCGTTTTATTATTTGGCAGTTTTTTCTCCTTTTATGCGCCCTGCGCTTGGGTTCTTTCTTGCGCATCATTACCACTCCTATTTAGCATTAATCTGCTGTGGCTATATTTGTTGTATTTTCTTATTTATTACTGTGTCTTACTGATGTCCACCTCTATAATGGCAGACAGTCCTAATAAATTAAATGTTTATGTTAGGTTGATGACTGTCTGCACCGAGCGCAAAGCGCCCTTTATCTCTTTGATAGCGACTTGATTATTCATCTAATGCTTTTTTAATTTTTTCTTCAATTCCTGATGCACTTGTTACTCTTAATAGTTTATAGCCAGTATTTTTATATAATTTTTCAACAAATTCATCACGTTGCTTTTGCTTTTCTTCATTGTGTGAATTGTCATCGAGTTCAATAAGTAACATAGGATATAAATTCTCGGGTTTACATAATATAAAATCTATATGTTTTCTGCTTATTTTATTAAATGCAATATGCCATTCACTGCTAGTTGTACCATTTTTTATGCCAATCAAATCCGCAACACGAACTTTTGCAAGAATACTGTAATTAAGTTTATCGGCAACTGGCTTTAATGATTTATAAAATGACCATTCGTTTTTCGTCATTAAGTTTTTTCTATAATATTGATTAAAAGTTACATTTTCGTTTGTATCTTTACTTATTTGATCACTTATTTTTTCTAACTCTTTTTCTTTATCATTGATTTTAACTTTTTGAATAATAATCGCTATTATTAACAAAACGCACATTCCTATAAGAAACCATGTCATAAAATTTCACTCCCTATGTATTTTTAAAAAGTTGTCCGTTCATTGTCGTTACTACTTTATTCTTATAATATAAATTATCAGAAATATTCTATCAAATTTTTTTAAATTTGTATAGTTTAAAATATTACAAAAAAGCTCCGTTTCCTTATTGAAGCGAACCCAAAAAGTTAGACAATATTTTGAAGTAAAAACTGTTTAAGTAACCAAAAGGACTTGTTGTCTGTGAATCCCAGGCGGCAGGCTATTCAGTTTTGCCTTAATGCGCCGGTTATTGTAGTAGTTCAGATAGTCGATCAATTAATGTTTTAAGTGTTCCATGGATTGTAATTTTTGCAAGTAGAGAAGTTCACTTTTGAGCAGACGAAGAAGTTCGCTGTCACTGCATTGTCCCAGACAGTTTCCCTTTCGGCTCATGATTTGCTGGATAGCTTTTGCTGTATTAAGCCGCTGGTACTGTTTGTGCAGATCCAGAATGGAAGATAGATATAGCTTCTGTCCAAACAGACTGAACTCTGTCACATCAGTAACCCACTTCCGGTTTGACTTTTCCGTACGGAAATATTTGTTCAGCAGATTTGGCGCAACCTTGCCCACTTCTCCTTTGTAAGAACAGCAAGACCTTCTCACGTTCGGCTTCGTTGTATGATATACCTTCTTCCCGTATCCGTTTTATAACTATTTCTTTGAATTCCGGTGTATATCTCTCGTTTGCTTTCCTTTTTGCTATAATAAAGCACCCCACTTGTTATTCAGTATATCATACTGTCTAACAAGTGGGGTGCAGTTCATTACGGGTTCGGAGCTTTTTGAATCTAAAACTAAAAAGCAAAACAAGTAAATTTTAAAATGATTTTTAGTCTGTCGATTTTTGCTTTTTTATAACCTTCAACCTTGAAAAATCTTCACGTTCTTTTTCCTCAAGAGCTTCAGTTATGTATTTTATTGTTTCCTGGAATTGCGGAATTATTATATTGCTGAGTGCGTTTGCGCGTTTCTGAGTCTTTTTAATGGCGTTCGCAAGTTTATAAACACTGCTTTCAACTTCCGCCAAACGAGCCGTCAGTTTTTTAACCTCATCAAATCTCAAATATGCTTCGTCCAGCTGCGAGTTTGTATCGCTCCATCCGTATCTGAGATCTAATTGCGAATCTTCAAGCTGAACTGTAGGCAATTCTACACCCATTACGCTTCTATAATCAATCTTGAGTCCATTATCAATTGGAGTTGCACCGGCAAACTCTTCACACATTCCCAAGGTAATGTTTGCCTTTTGCAGTGCCGCATAAGCCTGAGAATACGTTGAATCAATCTTTTGCTGTACTTCTCCAGCTGTATCAATAAGCAGCATCATTTCGCGAATTAAAATATTCCTTTTTCTGTCCATAAGGTCATAACCGAGTTTTGCAAGCTCAAGAGATTTTTTTGCATTCATCAAGTTTGCTTTTGTCGGAAAAACTTTTACTGCCAAATTCAACGCTCCTTTCTCTGTGAATTTCTGAAAGAAATCTTTTAGCCTTTATAGTGCTTATTAAGAGTTTCCTCATCAACTCTGTCAAGTTCTTCTCTCGGCAGCATTGAAAGCAGCTCCCAGCCTAAATCAAGGGTTTCTTCAATTGAACGGTTTTCATTGCCCTGATTCAGGAAGCGCTCTTCAAACTCACGGCCAAATGTCATTAAGCGCTTATCAGAAACAGAAAGTTCATCTTCACCGATAACTGATGCAAGAGCCTTTGCGTCCTGTACTTTTGCATAAGTGGCAAAAAGCTGGTTTGAAAGCGCACTGTGATCTTCTCGTGTATAACCTGCACCGATTCCGTCCTTCATAAGTCTTGAAAGTGACGGCAAAACGCTTACAGGCGGATAAATACCGGTAGCATCCAGATCACGGTCAAGAACTATCTGTCCTTCGGTAATGTAACCTGTAAGGTCGGGAATCGGGTGTGTAATATCATCGTTAGGCATAGTTAAAATCGGTATCTGAGTAACAGAACCAGATTTACCCTTTACAATACCCGCACGTTCGTAAAGAGAAGCCAAGTCAGAATACAAATATCCAGGGAATCCCTTTCTGCCGGGTATCTCACCTTTTGAAGAGCTGAACTCACGCAAAGCTTCTGCATAAGATGTCATATCGGTAAGAATAACAAGTATATGCATATTCTTTTCGAACGCAAGATATTCAGCCGCAGTAAGAGCGCATCGAGGTGTTATAATTCTTTCGATAATCGGGTCGTTAGCAAGATTGAGGAACATAACAACCTTATCCATAACATTTGCTTCTTCAAATGATTTACGGAAATATTCAGCAACATCGTTTTTAACGCCCATAGCTGCGAAAACAATAGCAAAATCTTCATCGTCGGCAATTGAAGCCTGGCTTACTATCTGTACGGCAAGTTCGTTATGTTTCATACCTGAACCTGAAAAGATAGGCAGCTTCTGACCGCGAATAAGGGTTGCAAGAGCGTCAATTGAAGAAATACCGGTATTGATGTAGTTTTTAGGATAAACTCTCGAAATAGGGTTAATAGGAGCACCGTTTACATCACGGCTGCACTCAGGATAGATATCACCCATATCGTCAATGGGTCTGCCAAGGCCGTCAAAAACACGGCCAAGAATATCTTTAGAAAGCTTCATTTCCATAGGCTTTCCAGTAAGTACAGTTTTTGTATTTACCATTGAAAGACCTTTGGTGCCCTCGAAAACCTGAATTACTACTCTTTCACCATCTATTTTAACAATTCGTCCTACCCTGCTTGTGCCGTTATCCAGCTTAAGTTCCACCATTTCCTCATAGGCGGCATTTTTTACGCCGTCAAGAACAATAAGTGAACCGTTAATATTGTTGAGCCCAATATGCTCTAATATCATAATATCAGCCTCCCCTGCGCTATTTACTTAAGGTAAGCTGCC
>CAUDRD010000189.1 GCA_958451705.1 uncultured Oscillospiraceae bacterium | reverse complement strand
TTCTTAATCAAGTTTAATGCCATTTTGAATAATATCCGTATCGCCAAAATAGAATACTGTGCCGTCCTTTAAAGTGATAATAGCTTTATAGTGCCACTCTCTGCCCGGATACGGCACTATTTCTTTGTAAATACTTGATACATTGCGCATAAGTAAAGCTCCTTTTTCTATATTTTCTGTGTGTTTTTCAATTCTGCTGCACTTCGTAAACAATATTAATAGTGCGAAACAGAATTTTGAGCGGGTAAAGCTTATATTTCTTTTTGTCTTTTATCATTGCCCGCTCTGTCTCAATTTCATATTGAGGTAAAAATATTACTAAAACTTTTTGTTGTCATTACACCACCTTTTCATACGTTTGTTGCTTTTATCATAACAAAGAGCTGTTGCTTTGTCAATAACAAATTTTTTAAAAATCGCTTTTTGTTATAAAAATGTTGCTTTTAAGCGTTCTATATGTTATTATCCTTTCAGAGGTGATGAAGATGTTTAGCGAAAGACTTAAAGAACTAAGGCAACGAAATAACTTTTCAATGGACAAGCTTATAGAACTGTATAATAAAAAGTTTGACGGCAGAATGAATAAAAGCACTTTAAGCCGATACGAAAACGGATTACAACAACCCACTGCCGTTACAGTATCAAATTTAGCCCAGCTGTTTGGTGTTTCAGCTGATTATCTTTTCGGAAATGATGCCGCCCGCTCTTCATCTGCAAAAGGGGTACAAATTCCAGTGTTGGGATATGTAAAGGCGGGTGTACCTGTCGAAGCTGTTGAAGAAATACTTGACTTTGAAGAAATTCCCGTTTCTATGGCAGCGCAGGGAGATTATTTTGCATTACGTGTCACGGGTGACAGCATGGCGCCACGAATGACAGACGGGGATGTTGTTATAGTTCGCAAGCAATCTGACGTAGACAGCGGAGATATTGCGATAGTTTTAATAAATGGGAACGATGCCACAATCAAAAAGGTGCAGAAGTTCCACGGCGGTATAAATCTAATCCCGTTTAATCCTGTATACGATGTACTATCATTCACAAACAAGGAAATAGAAAGCTTGCCGGTTTGTATTATCGGAAAAGTGGTGGAGCTTCGGGCAAAGTTTTAACTTGCTTTTAACTTGCTTTGCCTGCTCTTCATCGGAATAAAACAGAGGTGTTGTTATGGCTAAAAAGAAAATGTATTGCCGCCCGGACGGACTTTTTGAAAAGAAGCTGACTATAAACGGCAAACGTCACGTTTTTAGAGGACACACAGAACGGGAAGTTTTACAGAAAATAGCCGTATTTAAGGAGCGGGAAGAAAAAGGGCGCACTTTCGGAGAGGTTGCCGCCGAATGGTGGGAAGTACACCAAACAAAACTAAAATACGGCGGTTTGCACACTTATAAAAGCGCACTTCAAAGGGCAGTAGATTATTTTGAGGGAAAAAGGATCTCTGAAATTTCCGCTCCTGATATATACGCCTTTTTGCTTTTTGTCTCCCGCCACGGCTACGCCCACAAAACAGTAAAGAACCAATTTACAGTTGTTAAACAAATTTTTCTTTATGCTCTGATGAATAGGGAAGTTAAAGAGCTGCCCACAGTTGGCGTATCAGTTCCGGCCGGACTTACACAGAATACCCGCTCTTTGGCTTCTGATAAGGCAGTGGAAGCCATAAAGGCAACAGGGAAAGAAGATTTTATTTTACCCGCTCTTATCCTGTACACGGGCGCAAGGTGTGGGGAGGCGCTTGCCCTCAAATGGTCTGACGTTGATTTTTCAGCCGGCACGATGTCTATAAATAAAGCTGTTGTTTATCATTCAAACAAGCCTGTTATTTCCGAAACCAAAACAAAGAACGCTGTGCGCCTTGTTCCGTTGTTGCAGCCTTTAAGGCTATTGCTTGATATGCAGCCGCCACACAGGGCAGAGGATTTTATAATTGGCGGTGCTTTGCCTGTTACTAAATCCGTATTAAATACAAACTGGGAGCGTTTTTGCCGTTCTCACGGTTTGGCACACATAAACGAAGAAAGAACCAAAAGAGCGGGGCGCACCGTTTGGGCTTGTGAGATTGACCGCCACACGCTCCGGCATGAATACGCCACTATTTTGTATGAAGCGGGAATACAGCCGAAAACGGCGCAAGAGCTTTTAGGGCACGCAGATTTAAAAACGACCCTTGGAATATATACCCACATAAGGCAAAGCCAATTAAACCAAACAGCCGACACAATCAACGATTTTTTACGAGAAAAAGCACAGTAAAAGCACAGTAAGTGAAATGAAGCTTGATATAACGTTGTTCTTTCGGAGTTCGAATCTCCGATGGATCACCACACAAATATTAAACAAAGCCTCCGAGAAGTATGTTTCTTCGGAGGTTTTGGTTTTTGCAGATATTTATCTTGACATTTGATACACGAAAATTAAATATTCAAATAAAACATTATAAAAAGCTATCAGCTTGTAATCAACCTTACAGACTGATAGCTTTTTTAATTTAATAAAAGAGAAAAAATTATTAAAATGTAATTTTGAATCCACTGTCTCTGGTTAAATTTGTTACTATATGCAAACTAGAAGATTCAACTCTATAATTCTGTTGAACATATTTTATTGCACTATCAAAATCATGTATTACTTCATCAATTCTAAATTTCCCTTCAGCGATTTTATAATTGCTTATAAAATCAGTGCATTGTTCTAATGTGGGCTTTTCAACTTTAATGTAATCAACACAAAAATTATATTCTATTACAGCTTCTTTTAAGAATATATAACTGTGTAACTCATTGCTGTTTTTATAGTCAATTTCTGAAATGATTGATTTTAACTCTAAAAATTGATCAGATGTCTTTGTTTGACTATCAATCGCTAAATCATCTATAAAGTTATAATTTCTCATTTTATATGAATTGTTTTTTAATATATTTAAAAGTTTATTTACACCGTTCATATTAAAGCTTATTTTTACTGAATGTAGCATTGAATCTATAATTTCATTTATTAAGCTTTCTATTTCAAACTTTTTTGTGTAAGCTATGCTTTCAATACTCGTATTAATTGAGCGAAAGTCAGGTTTAATTGAAACATGAATTCCATCTTCAACATTCAATGAAGAATTCAATTTAAAAATTTTTGATATAGCAAATAGTGAAGTTATTTTTTCTTTTAAATCTTTTAAGTTAATGCATGAATATTGCGACATGCTTTGATTATGTTGTGTGTTTAAGTATTTTAACATACCGTTGAAGTACTCAAAATTATTAGCTATACAATTTTTGTTGATTAATCTTCTGGTAGACAAAAAATTTTGTAATTCTTTTATTTTAGTTATAGCGGAATTATTAAGATTAAAATTGGCA
The DNA here is from genome assembly GCA_958451705.1 of uncultured Oscillospiraceae bacterium. GTDB lineage: Bacteria > Bacillota > Clostridia > Oscillospirales > Acutalibacteraceae > UMGS263. The sequence continues at coordinate 590 of CAUDRD010000189.1, read as the reverse complement.
TCTGATAATTCCAAGATATATTTGCAAATAGATATTTTTATCAAGTTTGATGTTATGTCATTATCTTCAATTAGTTTTTTTGCAGGGAAATAATATAAATTATACCCATATATCGTATACATATAAAACGCAAATTGTAGCAGGTTTTTTTGTTCCCAAATTGTGCTTTTGCTGAATGAATAAGGAGGAAAATAATCAAAAAAATGTTGAAAACTATCACTCGATATAGAGTCATTAGTAAGAAAATAAATAATTGCATCAATATGATCGTTAACAATATATTGAAATGTTATGGTAAAATTATCTTTTCCTTGTTCCATGTAATTGTATAATCCGGCAATTTCTTCTCTATATTCTTTTCGAAGAGTTTCTGTTTCATATTTCGAAAAAAAGTATAAAGCTCTGAATATTTGAGCTATAATTGCGAAATAATATGTATCCTTGCTATACTGATTTTTATAAAATAAATTTTTGATTAGTGAGGAGAAAATTTGTTTTCGCTCTTTTGTGTTTTCATTTAAGAAAACATCATTTTTTACTATTGACAATAAAACTTTTCCTCTAATCTTATTATTTTTAGTGTTGCTAAG
>CAUDRD010000188.1 GCA_958451705.1 uncultured Oscillospiraceae bacterium | reverse complement strand
GCGGAAAATCTTGCCCTTAAACTCATCGCAGATAAAGAAACGGTCATATCTCCCTATTCAACTTTTTTAGTTTTACCCTTTGACAAACAGGGAACTATGGAGAACCTGAGAAAATTGGAGGAACTGGGCCTTTGCGGAAGCTGCGGATTTTATGAAGCCGCTGATTTTACGCCCTCGAGAACCGATTCAAGGGGAATGGCGGTGGTGCGAAGCTTTATGGCGCACCATGTGGGAATGAGCATTTTAAGCTGCGCCAACGCTCTTTTTGACGGCATAATGCAGAAAAGATTTATGGAGGATGAAAAAATGGCAAGTGCGAAATCTCTCCTTGAAGAAAAAATATCAGATGCATCAACTGTGTTTGAAGATGTACGCAAAGACAATCCCCCTATAAAGCCCGACACCGTTCATGAAGCTACGGGATTTTTTTCTCAGCCAAATCCCGACAGTCCCGATGTTTCCCTTTATACTAACGGCGACTGGACAACGGTTATTACCTCCTGCGGAAACGGGTTTTCATTATATACGGGCGCTGATGTAACTATGCGAAGCGAAGACCTGAGAAACGAGCCGTCGGGAGTATTTGCTTTTTTCTGTCAGGGGGATAACGTAATGAGCTTTACCTATGCTCCGGGATATGAAAACCCCGAAAAATTTTCCGGTGAGTTCAGCAGCACCTATGGGCGTTTTGTCTCCTCTGAAGGGGAGACGGAGCTTACAGCTGAGACCTATGTTCACAAGTCGGTGCCGGGAGAAATCAGAAGCTATACTATAAAAAATTCCGGCAGACATAAACTTAAAGGCGAATTGGTCATTTATTTTGAGCCTGTTTTAGCTCCTTACAGTGAGGTGCGTTCCCATCCGGCCTTTGCAAAGCTATTTACTACGGCTCACTACCGTGAGGATTCCAGGATGCTTCTTTTCAGAAAACGCAGCCGTGAAAGCGGACGGCCTTTATATCTTGCCGCCGGACTTTTAGGGCAGGAGGAGTTTACCTTTGAAACTTCCAGGGAAAAAGTGCTCAAAAGGCCATTGGGCAACAAATCACTTCCTCCAGACCCGGAAAAATTCACCTCTTCCTGTGCCATAGGGGATGTTTGCTGTGCAATAAGTGTCCTCGTAGAGGTTCCCTCCCACGGAAAAGTTACAGTTAAAGCGGCAATGTGCGCAGCGGAGGAGGAACAGGAGGCAAAGCGTCTATTTACCGCACTGAGAAAAGACAGCGTTTCCCGTGAAAAAGGAGCGGCTTCTCCCTTTGTTTCAGGCAGTATAGAGGGAGTTTTAGCTTTGCAGGTGCTTCCGCACCTTTTTTGGAATACGGGATATTCAAAGGAATACGAACAGGCGGCACAGGAAAACACCCTGAAACGCAGTGAAATGTGGCAAACAGGTATTTCAGGGGATTATCCTATTATATATATTGAGCTTTACGGGGGTGATGAGGATAGACTCCTTCCTTACCTTAAAATCTGCAAAAGCCTTTATACCTGTTCACTGTTTACGGAGATAGCCGCTGTATGTATAGGCAGAAAAGGGGAGACTCTTCAGAGAACGGAAAAATTCATCCGTGATGGCGGATTTGGCAATATCCTATCCTGCCGCGGCGGGGTGCAGCTTATTGACGGAGAAAAAACTTCTGCGGAAGTTTTGAATCTCCTTAAAGGAGCGGCAAAGTTTATTGTTCCGAAGCGAAGTGCGGAACGTATCGGCAGACCTCAAAAGCCCTTTGTTTCCTCTCTGGTGCCGTCTCTCGAACCGGTTGCCTTTGAAGACGAAAAAGAGCTGGAGGTAAAAAACGGATATTTTTCCGAAAGCTCCTTTACAATAACAGGAAAGCCCGTTGTCCCCTGGAGCCTTTGCCTTGCAAACGTTTCTTTTGGAACTCTTCTTACAAACACCTCTTTGGGATTTACCTGGGCTGTCAATGCAGGCGAAAATAAGCTTACCTCATGGTGCAATAATCCCATGGGAGATTTTGGCGGCGAAAAGCTCTTTCTTAAAGCCGATGGCAAAATGTATGATATTATCAGAAATTCCTGTGTGCGATACACTCCCAAAAAAGCCGTATATATGTCAAAGTACAAAAATGTTAAATTTGCCGTCGAGGTGTCGGTTGCCCCGAGAGGATTTGCAAAATACGTCAAGGTGTTCTGCGAAAATACGGGCAGCGACGAATTCAGCGGAGAAATTTATTATTATATTGAGCCTTCCATGGGCAGAACGGCAGATTTTAAAAGCGCAGTTAAATTTCAAAAGGGAAAAGAAGGTATATTTTTCAGAAACCCCTTAAACGAATGCATCAGAACAACGGCGTATCTTACGGCAGGAGAAAACAGCATCTGCCTTGCGGGAAACAGAAACGAGTTTTTTGACTTTAGTCTCACTGATGTTGCAAAGGTTTCCACAGACCCCTGCGCAGCGGTGGGGAAAAAGCTCATTTTGCCCCCGGGCAGAGAGGATAAAGTAAGGTTTATTTTATCCTGCGGAGCCCAAAAGGAAAGTGCGGAGAAAATAACCTCAGCCGATATTATCGGAGAAAGCGGAGAAGGCTTCCTTTCGGTGGGAACCCACGACGAGGCCTTTGATGTTATGGTAAACACATGGCTTCCAACGCAGATTTCAAACTGCCGTATAAGAGGCAGAACGGGGTTTTATCAGTGCTCGGGAGCATGGGGCTTTCGTGACCAGCTTCAGGATTCCCTTGCTCTGCTTTTAACTAAACCTCAAATAACCCTCCGCCAGATATACCGCTGCTGTGCCGTTCAGTTTAGGGAGGGAGACGTGCTTCACTGGTGGCACCGTTTGCCGCAAAATTCAGGTGGCACAAGGGGAGTCCGCACAAGGTGCAGCGACGATTTACTGTGGCTTCCTTACGCTGCGGCAAAATATTTCGAGGCCACGGGAGACACTTCGTTTTTAAAGAAAAAAATCGCCTTTCTTCACAGTGAGGAGCTTAAAGAGGGGGAAAACGAAAGATATATAAGAGCGGAAGTTTCTGATGAAAAAGGCACAGTTTACGGGCACTGCCTCAGAGCTATTGCAAAGGCAATGAATCCCGGTGCCCACGGTTTGATCCTTATAGGCAATGGTGACTGGAACGACGGATATAACCGTGTGGGAACAGGTGGCAAGGGTGAGAGCGTATGGCTTTCAATGTTTGCGGCAATGGTTATGGAAAAGTTTATACCTGTGGCCTTTGAGCTGGGAGATGAAAAGGTGTGTCAAATCCTTTCTCAGGAAGCAGAAAAGCTTAAAAAAGCGGTGGATGAGAACTGCTGGAACGGAAAATGGTATCTCAGAGCTTTTTATGATAACGGCGAGCCTATGGGTACGGGTAAGAATGAGTGCATGATAGATTCTCTTCCCCAGTCATTTGCGGTATTTTCCGGTATGCCCTATGAAGAGCGGGTAAGGTCGGCGGTCAAAAACGCCGTGGATATTCTCGTTGACAGCGAAAACGAAATAATAAAGCTTTTTGAAAATCCTTTTACAGGCAGCGGACAGCAGCCGGGCTATGTGGCGGCTTATCCTGAGGGCATAAGGGAAAACGGTGGTCAGTATACCCATGGTGCAGTTTGGCTTTGCATGGCGCTTTTGAGACTCGGGGATATAAGAGGAGCTTACCGTCTCTTTGAAATAATAAATCCTGCCGCAAGGTGCCGCAGAAGTGAAATTGCCGAAGCATATCGTCTTGAGCCGTATTTCCTTGCAGGTGATATTTCCTCAAATCCAAAGGCGCAGGGCAGAGGCGGCTGGAGCCTTTACACAGGTTCCGCAGGGTGGCTTTATACCGCCGCACTGGAGTTTTTGGGAATAAAGCGTATAAAGAATAAAATTCATGTTAAACCAAATTCCTTCGGAAGCGGCGAATATAAAATAAGAATGGTCTGCGAAACTACTCAAATTGAGATAGAAGCCGTAAAAGAAGGAGGAAACCCTTGCGAAGCGGAAATACC
>CAUDRD010000187.1 GCA_958451705.1 uncultured Oscillospiraceae bacterium | reverse complement strand
GAATCAAGGATATTGATATGGGTTACAGTGAGAGGAGTGTCTTTAAGGCTTTGGGAATCAACGGCATAGGAATGGTTTTGGGAGGTGATTTCGATTTTGCCCGTAAGAAGATTTTTTACCGGGTGGTTTCCTCCTCTGTGGCCGAATTTAAGCTTATATGTGCTCGCTCCGTAAGAAAGGGAAATTATCTGATGTCCGAGGCAAATGCCGAAAATCGGATATTTTCCGTGAAGGGTCTTTATTGTCTCAATAACCGGCACCGCATCTGTGGGGTCTCCCGGGCCGTTAGAAATAAATACTCCGTCGGGGCTGAGCTTTTCAATTTCCTCAGCTGAGGTATTCCACGGAACAACCGTTACGTCGCATCCTCTTGCACAAAGGGAGCGAACTATGTTCAGTTTCATTCCGCAGTCGATTGCCACAACCTTAAATTTTCCGTCCTCGCTTTCAGCGTGCCAGGGCTCCTTACAGCTTACCTTTGATACCGCATCACGTGGAATGTCGGTTTTTGATAAAATCTCCAAAGCCTCGGAAACCGGTGTATCGGCATCGGTAATATAAGCCTTTCTGCTTCCGTAATCCCTGATTGAACGGGTGAGCTTACGGGTATCAACGCCGTATACTCCGGGAATATTGTATTCCTTCATTACCTGACCCAGGGTTTTTGTGCTTCTGAAATTTGAGGGGAAATCATTATACTCTCTTACAACTAATCCGCCGATGGTAGGGGTCTTTGTCTCATAGTCGTCGTCCGCCATACCGTAATTGCCTATAAGGGGATAAGTCATAACTACCGCCTGATAGGTGTAGGACGGGTCGGAGATAATCTCCTGATAGCCGACCATAGAGGTGTTGAACACTATTTCGGTAACCTTGCTGCAGTCTGCACCGAAGCCGTAGCCGTAATATTCAGAGCCATCCTCCAAAATGATCTTTTTGTTAAAATTCCTCTCCATTTTTTCACCTCCGGTTATTTTCGCATCAGCTGTCCCTTTCGGAAAGCTTTTTTTCAAAACGGTCTTTTCTTGTATCCTCCGGTATGGAGGTGGGATAATCACCGCTAAAACAAGCAGAACAGTAATCTGTGCTGCCAATAAGCTCTTTTAAATCTTCAAGAGGAAGATAACCTAAGCTGTCCGCCCCGATTTCTTTTGCCGTCTCTTCAACGGTAAAGTGGCAGGCTATAAGGTTTTCGCAGGAATCAATATCTGTTCCGTAATAGCAGGGGTGCGTAAAGGGCGGAGCCGAAATTCTCATATGGATTTCCGTTGCCCCAGCTTCACGCAGAAGCTTCACTATTCTCTCAGAGGTAGTGCCTCTGACAATTGAGTCGTCGATGAGAACCACTCTTTTGCCCTTTACGGTGCTTTCAACGGCATTAAGCTTGATTTTAACCTGATCCACACGCTCGCTTGCACCGGGAGAAATGAAGGTTCTGCCGATATATTTGTTTTTAATAAGTCCTATTCCGTAGGGAATACCGGACTGAGCAGCAAATCCGCAGGCTGCGTCAAGGCCGGAATCGGGAACGCCGATTACTATATCCGCATCTACGGGATGTGCCTTTGCCAAAGCTCTGCCAGCTCTCATTCTCGCCTCATGCACTGATATTCCGTTTATTACGGAATCGGGACGGGCAAAGTAAATATATTCAAATATGCATATGCGTCCGGGACATTTTCCGCAGTGCTCCCTGCGTGACTCCACGCCGTCTTTACTGAAAACGAGGATTTCTCCCGGAAGAATATCTCTTATAAAAGAAGCTCCTACAGACTGGAGGGCACAGCTTTCGGAAGCGACTACATATGTGCCGTCCTTAGTCTGACCGTAACATAAGGGTCTGAAGCCGTGAGGGTCGCGGGCCGCAATAAGCTTAGCCGAGGACATAAGCACTATTGAATAGGCTCCCTCAAGGGTGTTCATGGCTCTGCTTACTGCCTCTTCAATAGAGGGTGCAGTGAGCCGCTCCCTTATTACAACATAGGCGATTGTCTCCGTATCGCTTGTTGTATGAAAAATTCCGCCTGTAAGCTCCAGCTCATTGCGAAGAGTATAGGCGTTGCTGAGGTTGCCGTTATGGGCGATAGCCATTTTTCCCTTTTGATGGTTTACTTCAATAGGCTGGCAGTTAAGGCGTGTGGTGCCGCCCGTTGTGCCGTACCTTACATGGCCTACCGCCATTGTTCCCTCGGGGAACCTCTTCATAACGTCTCCCGAAAAAACCTCGCCTACAAGACCGGTATCCTTATAAGAAGTAAAAACTCCGTCGTCGTTAACTACAATTCCGCAGCTTTCCTGTCCTCTGTGCTGGAGAGCGTAAAGGCCGTAATAGGTAAGACTCGCAACATTCTGCGGTTTGGGACTAATTACGCCGAACACTCCGCATTCTTCATGCAAACTCATATATTTGACTCCTCCTTGTGCTTTACAGATGCTGAAACAAAGCCTTTAAACAATGGGTGAGGCTTATTGGGACGGCTCTTAAACTCCGGATGGAACTGTACACCCACATAGAACGGGTAATCAGTAAGCTCTACAGTTTCAACAAGCCTTCCGTCAGGAGAAGTTCCGCTTAAAGTAAGGCCTGCATTCTGCAAAACCTCACGGTATTTATTGCTGAATTCATAACGGTGGCGGTGACGCTCATGAATTACAGGTTCACCATAGCATTTTGCCATAGTGGTGTTCTCTTTAATGACGCAGGGATAGCTGCCAAGGCGCAGCGTTCCGCCTTTATCAATATCGCCGCTTTGACCGGGCATAAAGTCTATTACCTTATTGGGGCAAAGCTCGTTAAACTCGCCGGAATCCGCATCATAAATTCCCGCTTTGTTTCTTGCAAATTCAATAACCGCAATCTGCATTCCGAGACAAATGCCGAAATAGGGCAGACGAGTTTCTCTGGCAAAGCGTGCGGCTAAAATCATACCCTCTATTCCCCTGTCACCGAATCCGCCGGGAACTATAATTCCGTCAAGGCTTGAAAGCTTTTCCTTATAATTCTGCTCGGTGAGGCTTTCTGAATCAATCCAGTTTATCTCCACTTTATTTCCGCATTCATAGCCTGCATGGCGCAGAGCTTCGGCAACGGAAAGATACGCGTCGTGAAGCTGAACATATTTTCCCACAAGTCCGATTTGAACTGTGCCGAGGTTGCCGCTCATGCGCCTTGTCATCTCAGTCCATTCGGAAAGATCAGCTTCCGGTGCGTCTATGCCAAGCTCACGGCAGACAACGGAGGAAAAATTCGCTTTTTCCAGCATAAGGGGCGCCTCGTAGAGATTTGGAAGAGTTATATTTTCTATAACACAGTCCGGTTTAACGTTGCAGAAAAGGGCTATTTTCTTGTAAATTGATTCTTCAAGGGGCTCGTCGCAGCGAAGGACGATGATATTGGGATTTATGCCCATGCCCTGAAGCTCTTTAACGGAATGCTGTGTGGGTTTTGATTTATGCTCATCGGAGCCTCTTAAAAACGGCACAAGGGTTACATGGATAAAGAGGCTGTTTTCTCTGCCAACCTCAAGGGAAATCTGTCTTACCGCCTCAATAAAGGGCTGGGACTCGATATCTCCTATTGTACCGCCTATTTCGGTAATTACAACGTCGGCGTCGGTCTGTTTGCCGACACGGTAGACAAATTCCTTAATTTCATTTGTGACATGGGGAATTACCTGCACAGTTGAACCTAAATATTCCCCTCGCCTCTCTTTATTTAATACGTTCCAATAGACCTTTCCCGTTGTAAGATTAGAGTATCTGTTGAGGTCCTCGTCAATAAATCTTTCATAATGTCCAAGATCCAAATCGGTTTCCGCTCCGTCCTCGGTTACATATACCTCTCCGTGCTGGTAGGGGCTCATTGTACCGGGATCTACGTTAATGTACGGGTCCAGCTTCTGTGCCGCAACCTTTAATCCTCTCGCTTTGAGAAGTCTGCCTAAAGAAGCCGCCGTTATACCCTTGCCGAGACCGGAAACCACGCCTCCG
>CAUDRD010000186.1 GCA_958451705.1 uncultured Oscillospiraceae bacterium | reverse complement strand
CAAAATAACTTTATTGTCGCAGACGGAAAAAAGTGATTTTTACGGAAAGGGTACCACTAAAAAATTAAAAGATAAATATAACGGCAGGTGATATTTTGAAAACAGAAAAATATACGGTAACGGGTATGACCTGTTCAGCGTGCAGCGCTCATGTTGAAAAAAGCGTAAACTCCGTTGAAGGCGTTGAAAAGGCAGAAGTGAACCTCCTTACCAACTCAATGACCGTAACTTATGATGATAATAAAACTAACAGCAGCGAAATAGTAAAAGCTGTTGAAAGCGGCGGATATGGAGCCAGCCCTCAAAACGAGGGTTCGAAAAGCAAAAGCACCTCCGCTGAAAAAGGAATTTCCGAGGTAGAAAAGCATATTGCAGATATGAAAAAAAGGCTAATTATCTCCGTGATATTTACTGTTCCGCTTTTCTATATCTCCATGGGTCATATGATGGGCTTCCCTCTGCCGTCGTTTTTCCACTCGGTAAACAACGCCATGACCTTTGCCTTTACCCAATTTCTTTTGTGTGTACCTGTAGTGTTTGTAAACTTCCACTACTTTAAAAACGGTTTCCGTTCACTGTTCAAGGGAGCCCCCAATATGGATTCCCTTATTGCCATAGGTTCAGGTGCCTCGGTGCTTTACGGAATTTACGCCATATATAAAATTTCCTATGGATTTTCCGTTTCCGATTACGGCATTATCGAGCAGTATTCAATGGATCTGTATTTTGAATCGGCGGCGATGATTCTGACGCTGATTTCCTTAGGAAAGCTTCTCGAAGCGAGAGCCAAGGGCAAGACCAGCCAGGCCATTTCCAGGCTTATTTCCCTTGCACCGAAAACAGCCTGTGTAGAGCGTGACGGAGAGGAAAAGATAATTTCTGCCGATGAAATAGTCGTGGGAGATATACTCATAGTCCGTTCAGGGGAGGCAGTTCCTGCGGACGGAGTTATAATCATCGGAAACGGCTCCGTAGATGAATCCGCCATAACAGGCGAGAGTATGCCGGCGGATAAGGAGCCCGGCGATAAGGTTACGGGAGCCACTATAAATAAGAGCGGATACTTTAAGATGAAGGCATCAAAGGTTGGCGAGGATACTGCCCTTTCACAGATAATTAAGCTTGTGGAAGAGGCGTCATCATCAAAAGCGCCCATTGCGAAACTTGCCGATAAAGTTAGCCGGATATTTGTTCCGGCGGTAATTACAATTGCCGTAGCCGCAGTTATAATATGGCTTCTTTCGGGAGCCGAATTTGAGTTTGCAATGTCCATAGGCATTTCGGTGCTGGTTATATCCTGCCCCTGTGCCCTGGGGCTTGCCACACCTACGGCGATTATGGTGGGCACGGGAAAGGGAGCTGAACTTGGTATTCTCATTAAGAGCGCCGAAGCTTTGGAAACCGCTCACAGCATAAAAAATATAGCTCTCGATAAAACCGGTACAATCACCGAGGGAAAACCCGTTGTCACGGATATTATAATCAATTCGAATCTTGAAAAAGACGCCGATGAATTTATGGGAATTTGCGCCGCAGTGGAGAAGCTTTCGGAGCATCCTTTGGCGGGAGCAGTGCTTGAGGAGGCAAAGGAGACGAATATAGTAATTCCCGATGCCGAAGGATATACACAGAAAGCGGGACGCGGGATTTCGGCTCTTGTAAATGGAAAAAGAATTTATGGTGGCAATGCGGCTTATATGCAGGAGCTGGGAGTGTATGAGGAAACCTCAAAAGCCAAAGCTCAGAGCCTTGCTGAAATGGGAAAAACCCCATTGTTCTTTGCTGACGACAATTCCATAATCGGTATTGTAGCCGTATCTGATACAATAAAGCCTACAAGTCCTGCTGCAATTGAAGAATTTAAGTCAATGGGTATCAGCACCATGATGCTCACCGGCGACAACGAAGTAACGGCAAAGGCAATAGCTTCTCAGGCGGGAGTTACCGAATTTTCCGCGGGAGTACTGCCTCAGGATAAGGAGAGGGTAGTGAGCTCACTTAAAGAAAAAGGTGTTACCGCTATGATAGGTGACGGAATCAACGACGCACCGGCTCTTGCTGCGGCAGATGTTGGAATAGCAATAGGAGCAGGTACGGATATTGCCATAGAGTCGGCTGATATAGTACTTATGAAAGGCGATTTGAATGAAGCCGTTGCGGCGGTAAAGCTTAGCAAAGCGGTTATAAGGAATATTAAAAAAAACCTTTTCTGGGCACTTATTTACAATGCCGTATGTATTCCTGTTGCGGCAGGATTGTTTTACAATATATTCGGATTAAAGCTAAATCCCATGATTGCAGCGGGAGCCATGAGTTTAAGTTCAGTGTGTGTTGTAATGAATGCATTAAGGCTTAAATTTTTTAAAAACAGCAAAATATTGCCAAAGGGTAATATAGATAGGGGCGAAAAGCCAAAAGCGGCGGTTTCGTTTATAGATATAGAGATTAAAGGAGGAAAAGTAAAAATGGAAAAGAAGATGTTAATTGAAGGAATGGCGTGCGGTCATTGCAGTGCGAGGGTGGAAAAAGCCCTTAACGACCTTGACGGAGTAAGCGCAAAGGTTGACCTTGATAAAAAGACTGCTTTTGTAACTCTTACAAAAGATGTAAGCGATGAGGTCCTTACCAAAGCAGTAACCGATGCCGGCTATGAGGTGGTTTCTGTTGCAGACTGAGCCTGGCGGACACGTCCGTTTTAAAGTTTTACACCCAGGGACGGTAAGGAACGACTATAAGTGCCTGCGAGCAAGCTGAGTTTGCGTCAAAACCGCATACGGAGTTATCAGTAATAAACAGCTTTAAAAGCCTGCGTTTAGGGTTAATTGTTAACTCTATTTGCAGGCTTTTTAATGTGAAAAAGATAGAAGTACAGAATATATATGTTAAAATGCAAATATTGTATTTATTTTATCCATAATGCTTGACATGTGCTGAACTAAATGGTACGATGAGGCAAAATAATTAGGAGGTGCAACAATGCTTAACCGATTCGGACGTAAATTTTATATGTTCCCTATGCAGTTTGCTGCTGTCATGTATTGGCAGAAAAGCAGGCTTACATTGTTGTACCCTTATCGGTGTAATTAGACCACATTTATATTGATAAGATATACACAGTGCAAGCTATAAATTTATAGCCTGCACTGTTTTTTTATTTAGAGGAGGTTTTAAAATGAAAGCGCAAGAGTATGTGAAAAACTATTATGAAAATTACGACGAGAACAATAGGCTACTTTCAAAGCACGGAATGGTCGAATATGTTACCACAATGAAGTACATAGAAAAATATTTAAAGCCGGGTATGAGGATTCTGGAAATAGGTGCGGCAACAGGAAGGTACAGCCATGCTTTGGCAAGAAAAGGTTATCAAGTAGATGCGGTGGAGCTTACGCAGTACAATATCAAAATATTCAGAAAAAACACCGTAAAAGGCGAGAATGTTACAATAACACAGGGCAATGCGGTTGATTTGTCGGAGTTTAAAAACGATACTTATGATATAACCTTGCTTCTCGGACCCATGTACCATCTGTTTAATCAGAAGGACAAGCTGAAAGCCTTATCTGAAGCTATACGAGTGACAAAAAAGGGCGGCATTATTTTTGTGGCTTATTGTATGGGCGACGCCAGTATAATCAATTACGGATTTGTGAAAGGTGAAATTTTCAATCTGATTGAAAAGTCTATGATAAATACGGAAACCTTTGATACTTTCTCAAATCCCAGCGATATATTTGAGCTGTGCCGAAAAGAGGATATAGATGAGCTCAGACAGCATTTTAATGTGACACAGCTTCATTTTGTTTCGGCGGACGGTTTGACTTATCATATAATTGATACAGTGGATAAAATGGATGAGAGAATGTTTGAAATGTATTTAAAGTATCATCTTGCCGTTTGTGAAAGGCAGGATCTTGTAGGGTGTTCAAACCACACCCTTGAGATTTTCAGAAAGGAATGAAGATATGAACATTAATATACGCAGCGCCGTTTTGGA
>CAUDRD010000185.1 GCA_958451705.1 uncultured Oscillospiraceae bacterium | reverse complement strand
TCTCCCTTTTCTTATTTAAGTAGAAAATATTTCTTAGCGGAATAATCTGTTTAGATAAGCCTGAGGGAATAACCTCATTTTCTGCCGTAAGGGCAGTAAGAAGAATAACAGGCGAAAAAAAGGTTGGACATGCAGGCACCCTTGACCCTATGGCGACGGGGGTTCTGCCGGTATTTATGGGAGCCGCAACACGGTTTATTGAGCTTCTTCCCGACCACGGCAAAAGCTACTGTGCAGGAGTGCGCCCCGGAATAACCACCGACACCCTCGACATAACGGGGAAAATTACAGGGGGCTCGGCTCCGTCTTTCACTAAAGAAGAGCTTCTCACAGTTCTCGAAAGCTTTAAGGGAAAGCAGCTCCAGCTTCCTCCCATGTACTCCGCCATAAGCAAAAACGGAGTGCGCCTCTACGACCTTGCAAGACAGGGTATGGAGATCGAGAGGGAGAAAAGGGAGATTGAAATTTATTCCCTGGAACTTATAGAATTTAATCCCGAAACTCTTGAATTCATAATTGACGTAAAATGCTCAAAGGGCACTTATATCCGCTCTTTGGCCTCGGATATAGGGGAGAAACTGGGCTGCGGTGCGGCTCTTTACTCCCTTCGCAGAACAAATGCCTGTGGCTTTGATATTTCCGAAGCTGCAACCATTGAAGAGCTTGAAAAAAGCGAGAATCCCAAAAAATATATTATCCCCATTTGGCAGGCTTTCAGCGAATATCCTGAAATATATGTTTCCCCCGCTCAGGCCAAACGCTTTGCAAACGGCGGAGGATTAAGTATTCAAAGACTTAAAGCCAAAGTAAAGCCGGGATATTACAGAGTTTTTTCCCCTGAAAAAGCTTTTCTCGGAATAGGCGAAGTTACCGCAGATTCCGACGAAATGGCGGTAAAGCGGGTATATACGGGAAACTGAATGATTTTTAATTAGTATTGATACAGGCAGAAAGGAGCGCTGTTTAATGGCAATTGTATTTAAAGATGTACCCTCCTGCGGCGTAAGCGTTGCCCTGGGCAACTTTGACGGCGTACATAAGGGTCACCTTGCGGTTATAAATAACGCCGTAAAAATTGCAAAGGAAAAAAATTGCGTTCCCTGTGCCCTTGTTTTTAACCGTCATCCATTGGCGGATATTAAAGGCTCGGCTCCGCCGTCACTTATGACCAGGGATATGCAGGACAGAGCCTTGAAAAAAGCCGGTATAGAACGGATTTTCAGACTGGATTTTTCAGATATACGGCATATGTCCCCGGAAAAGTTTGTAAAGGAAATACTTTTTTCCTCTCTCGGGGCAAAAGGCATAGCCTGCGGCTACAATTACCGTTTCGGAGAAAACGCCGCCGGTACAACTCAGACCCTGAGCCGTCTATGTGAAGAATCCGGCATTACACTGAAAATTGCCCCTAAAGTTGAGGTAGATGGAATACCCGTAAGCTCAACGGCAATACGCTCCGCTTTGGAAAAAGGCGAGGTAAGGCTTGCAAACAAGCTTTTAGGCCGACTTTTTTCCTATGACTTTACGGTTATTAGCGGCGACCGCAGAGGCCGTCTTTTAGGAGCCCCCACTATTAACCAGCATTTCCCCGAAGGCTTTGTGACCCCTCGATTTGGAGTTTACGCCGCCGCCGCATTTGTTGACGGCACACTTCATCCGGCAGTTACAAATTTCGGAATACGCCCCACTATAGGAACCAATTCCCTTAGAAGCGAAACCTGCATACTGGATTTTTCCGGCGACCTTTATGGCTGCAACGTGCCGGTGGGACTTATAGATTTTATAAGGGATGAAATAAAATTCTCCGATCTCGATGAGCTGGGCAGGCAAATCGCCTCCGACGGAGAAAAGGCAAGAAAGATTTTTGAGGAGTTTTCGGCTGAATATGGAAAAGATAAAAGCAATATTTTTTGACTACGACGACACACTGCAGGACAGAACCGCCGCATACAGAATATTCTGCATGAGATTTCTGAAAAAGTATTTCCCTGAAAAAACCGAAGAGGAAAGGGAAATAATGGCGGATCAAATGGATGAACATATTGACGGAGGATACATGGCAAGGGAACTTTATTTTCCCATTCTCTTCGACCTTTGGCACTGGGAAAACCATCCGCCCCTCGAAAGCCTCTGCCGTGAGTTCAACCTTATATACGGTGAAAAGACAGTGCTTTTCCCCGAGACAATTCCGGTTATCACCGAACTTAAAAAGAGGGGATTTATTCTCGGAATAATTACAAACGGCGTTTCAGTGCTTCAAAATATGAAGCTTGATACCGCCGGTATCAGACCCTTCTTCTCTTCAATTACCGTTTCAGGTGACTGCGAATTTGCAAAGCCCGACGTGCGTATTTTTGAGCTGGGAGCAGAAAAAGCGGGACTTGAAACCTCGGAATGTGCTTTCGTTGGAGATCATCCCGTCAACGATATTAAAGGCGCAATGGATTCCGGCATGATGCCTATAAGAATGAATTTCGGCACCTTTAAAGATCAGGGAATGTTTGAAGGGGTAAGAGTTATAGAAAATCTCAATGAACTCCTTGAAATTTTCCAAAAACCCGCTCTTTAAAAGCTTCGGCTATATACAGAAAGCTTATTTTATGGTATAATTTTTTGATGAATTTTCGCATTATTTTGCTTTCTTGTGCGTTTTAAAGACGCTGCGTTATAATCAGTCTTTTACGGCTTTGCCGTTAATTATAACTTTAGTGTATTGAAAAAATATTGATAAAGGAAGGTATCTGCATGTCACAGAGATACAGAACTCACACCTGCGGCCAGTTGACCGAGGCAAACTTAAACGAAACCGTACGCCTTGCCGGTTGGGTAGAAACCATAAGAGACCACGGCGGCGTTGCTTTCATCGACCTGCGTGACCAGTACGGAGTAACTCAGGTTGTTGTCAACGATGATTCTCTTTTAAATAACCTTCACAAAGAGACTGTAATTTCAGCCGAAGGTAAAGTTGTAGCCCGTGACGAGGATACCGTAAACCCGAAAATCCCTACGGGACGCCTTGAGGTAAGAGCCGATAAGGTTGAGATACTGGGCAATTGCAGCGCAGCTCTTCCATTTGATGTTCAGGCCTCTCTTGAAACCCGTGAGGATGTTCGCCTTAAATACCGTTTCCTTGACCTTAGAAACACAAAGCTTCATGAAAATATTCTCTTCCGCTCAAAAGTTGTAAGCTTTTTGCGCAAAGAGATGGAGGATATGGGCTTTTGCGAAATAACAACCCCCATACTTACCTGCTCTTCACCTGAGGGAGCAAGAGACTACATCATCCCCTCAAGAAAGCACGAGGGCAAGTTCTACGCTCTTCCCCAGGCTCCTCAGCAGTTTAAACAGCTGCTTATGGTATCGGGCTTTGATAAGTATTTCCAGATTGCTCCCTGCTTCCGTGATGAGGATGCAAGAGCTGACCGCTCTCCCGGAGAATTCTATCAGCTTGACTTTGAGATGGCTTTCGCAACTCAAGAGGATGTCTTTGAGGTTGCAGAAAAAGTCCTCTTCGATACATTTTCAACTTTCGGAAACGGCAAGCCCGTTTCTCCGGCACCTTTCCGCAGAATCCCCTTTGAAGAGGCTATGCTTAAATACGGTACCGACAAGCCCGACCTTCGTAACCCTCTTTTAATTGAGGATCTTTCCGATTTCTTTGCAGATATCGAATTTAAGCCCTTCAAGAACAGACCCGTAAGAGGTATTGTTGTTCCCGGCTGCGCCAAGATGTCAAAATCATGGTTTGAGAAGATGCTCCAGTTCGCTTTGAGCATCGGCATGAAGGGCCTCGGATACCTTACAGTTCTTCCCGATGGCTCATTTAAGGGACCCATCGACAAGTTCCTGCCCCCCGAGAAGAAAGCTGAGCTTACAAACCGTCTTTCACTTAAGACTGACGATACACTTTTCTTCATCTGCGACAATAAGTCAATTGTTGACCGTCTTGCAGGTGAAATCCGCACAGAGCTCGGTAAGCGCATGGATTTAATCGACAAAGACCGC
>CAUDRD010000184.1 GCA_958451705.1 uncultured Oscillospiraceae bacterium | reverse complement strand
CACAACGGCTCGGGAAAAAGCACTTTCATAAAGCTTTTATGCAGGCTTTATGATCCCACTGAAGGAGAAATCACCCTCAACGGCATAGATATTAGAAAATATAATATTGATGAATATATGTCTCTGTTTGCCGTTGTCTTTCAGGATTTTGCCCTTTTCTCCGTTCCTCTTTCACAGAACGTTACAACCTCAATGGATTACGACAGGGAAAGGCTTTTCTCAAGCCTTGAAAAATCGGGTGCCGATGAATTTGTAAGCAAGATGAAAAATAAAGAAAACACCGTCCTTTACAAAGATTTTGATGATGATGGAGTGGAGATTTCAGGCGGCGAAGCTCAGAAGCTTGCCCTTTCACGAGCCCTTTACAGGGACGCTCCGTTCGTGGTTCTTGACGAACCCACCGCCGCCCTTGATCCCGTTTCAGAGTTTGAGGTTTACAGCAGGTTTAACGAATTCACAAGCGGAAAAACAGCTATATATATTTCTCACCGCCTGTCTTCCTGCCGTTTCTGTGACAAGATACTTGTGTTTGAAAAAGGACATATAGTCCAGTTCGGCACCCATGAACAGCTTCTGGAGGATGCAAAGGGAATGTACTCGAAACTCTGGAATTCTCAGGCTAAATATTATGTTTCACAGGTGTAAGCTGTGAGCATAAAGAGCTGAAAGCAAAAATTTAACCCGGCAAAGGAAAAAGCTCTTTTGCCGGGTTTTAATGGTGAGTAGATAAAAATAAAAGATGACCTGTAAACGGTCATCTTCTAAAACTTTATTTGTTATTCAGGGCACGCTCAAGCCATATAGAGCCAATATCCATAGCGTTATACAGGCCGATTTTTTCGCTCTTTTTGATTATCCTGTCATGGGGGCGTGCGTCAGGGTCTATGCTTAAAAGCTGAACGGTAACCTTGTCAGCAATTTCAAGGCCGTTAAAGTCTTTAGTGCTATTAATCTGGAGCATAACAACGAAGGGATCTGCCATATCGCCATAATATATGGTCTTTCCGCTTCTTACCAGAGGCTTGCCCTTATATGTGAGAAATTTCTTTTTGGCTGCCATTTATATCACTCCGCTTTCTGTAAATTTTGTAGACTTTTATTTTACCATAAAATGTCACTTATGTCAAAAAAGCCGAAATTATTGTTTCGTTTCTGCGGGAACAGCCTTTCCGCCCTTGCAGGGAAGGGGATAGGGCCAGTTTTTACAGAGATTTTCATATCTCTTGTAAGCTGCCGCAACGGAGTCAGTCCATGAGAGATAAATTTTTTCTCCAGCGTTTTTACCCACTTCTTTAAGCTTGTCCATATCTGAGAGCATATCCTCAATAGCTTCGGCAAAATCTACGGGATTTTCTTCAGCTAAAAATCCTGTTACACCCTCTTCAATTCCATAAGCGGCGCTGCTGTTCCTGATAAGAAGAGAGGGACATTCACAGGCAGCCGCCTCTCTTACAACAAGACCGTGAGAGTCGAAGGTTGAGGGGAACAGAAAAGCATCGGCCAAAGAGTAATAGCAGCGCAGTTCTTCACGGTCGCTGATTTTTCCTGCGTAAATGCATTTTTCTGCGATTCCGGATTTTGATATATACCTTTTTATATCCCTTTCATCGGTTCCTTTGCCGACCATTATAAATCTAAAATCGAAGCCTTTATCCTTAAGTATCTTTAAGGCGTCAACGGTGATTTTAAGGTTTTTGTACCACATAATGCGGCCAACAAACAGGAAAATCGGTATTCCGTCGGGGATTTTAAGCTGCTTTTTTAGGTCTTGTACCTTGCTTTCTTCGGCTTTGCCTCTTGGAAAATCAACGCCGTTGGGCATGACTATGTAGTCGCCTTTATAGCCGATTGAACGAAGGTTCTCACCAGCTCCGGGGCTTACTACCCATACCTCGTCAGCTGCGGACATATTTGTCACAATAAACCTCAGGAAGAAATCTTGAAGGGCTTTTGTAGGCACACGTTTTCTTATGTCGTAGTCATATTTTGTGTGGTAAGTTGCCACAATTGGTATTTTTTGACCTTGAGCTATCATTCTTGCAAATTTGCCCGAAGCAATAGGGCAGTGAAAGTGCATAAGGTCAAGGTTTTTTGACCACACATATTCTCGTAAGCTGCGGCGGAAGGGCCAGCCGAACTGGTACTGTTCTTTCTTGTTAAACTGAAAAGCGTCGTACCTGAAAACCTCATAGGGATAGTTATCCTTTACATGAGGGGCACGGGGCGTTATTACCATAACGTCACAGTGATTTTTGTATAATATATTCGCATAATTGAGAGTAGTTGAAGACGTACCGTCTACTGTTGGAGGAAAAGCGTCGTTCATAATAGCTACTTTCAGTCTCATCGCAAAACCGCCTTTGATAAATCATTTAACAATATTTTAACTATATTATATCATACTCCAAATTTCAGATTTAATCAATTGTTTTTGATTATTGTTATACATTTTTAATTGTAAGTGAAAAAAATAATATTTTTACGAATATTTTAGTTGCAGTTTTCATGAATCCATTTTATAATAAAATCGGATTAACAAAGGATTAGCTCAATATAATTAATTAAGTTAATCAATAAAAGCTTATCTGAGCGACAAAGAAAGAGGTGCAAAAATGGCCGCAAAATATTCGGTGTCTCTTGCGAAAATAATTAAAGACCATGGCTTTGAGACCCTTTATTTGCCTACGGAGGCGACTGATCTTTACATTACCTGCTGTGATGTAAACAGGCCGGGCTTGATTCTTGCCAGCGCAAACGATTATTTTGACCCGGAACGAATTCAGTTTTTGGGCTTGGCGGAAATGGCTTACCTTGAAAACCTAAGTCCCGAAAAAAGACTTGAGAGCGTTGAGCGTTTTACTTCTCAGCGACCCAGCGCAGTGCTTATAACACGAAACCTCAACTGCTTTGATGAGCTTATGAATGGATGCAAAAAGTACGGTGTTCCTCTTTTGAGAACAGGCGATACGACATCCAGTATAATGTCAACGCTTATAGCATACCTGAATGTTGAGCTTGCCCCGAGAATTACCCGTCACGGTGTTTTGGTTGAAGTATCCGGTGAAGGTGTGCTTATTCTCGGCGACAGCGGCGTCGGCAAAAGCGAAACTGCGGTTGAACTGATAAAGAGAGGTCATCGTCTTATTGCGGATGATGCGGTGGAAATAAGGCGTGTTTCAAATAAAACCCTTGTAGGTTCTGCTCCTGATAATATCCGCCACTTTATGGAGCTCAGAGGTATCGGAATAATTAACGCAAGGCGTATTTTCGGTATGGGCGCTGTAAAAATGACGGAAAAAATCGATATGGTAATTCAGCTTGAGCTTTGGGACAGCAATAAGGTATATGACAGAATGGGTATGGAGGATGAGTATTGCTCAATTCTCGATGTCAATGTGCCTCAGCTTACTATACCTGTTAAGCCCGGCAGAAACCTTGCCGTTATTATCGAAATAGCTGCAATGAACAACAGGCAAAAGAAAATGGGCTATAACGCTGCCCGTGAGCTTCTCCACCGTCTCGGTATGGAGGATATCCAGCCGGAACAGGATGAGCTTTTGGTTTGGCAAAATCTTTAAACGGCAGCAATTAAAATTTACGGAGGAATTAATTTATGTATAGAGTAGGAATTGATTTAGGTGGAACAAATATAGTTGCAGGCGTTATTAACGACAACTTTGAAATAATCGGCAGAGGCAAACTTAAAACAAACGCTCCCCGTGAGGCAGAGCTTATTTTTGACGATATTGCAAAGACAGTTTTTCTTGCCGTCGAAGATGCAGGCCTTAAAATGGAAGATATAGAATCAATAGGTATGGGAGCTCCTGGTACTGTAAATAAGGCTACGGGAATGATTGAGTTTTCAAACAACCTTGATTTTAAAAACCTTCATGCACAGAAAATGATGGAGGAACGTCTTCCCGGAAAAAAGATATATATTGATAACGACGCTAACTGTGCCGCTTTAGGCGAAGCTCTTGCAGGAGCAGGCAGAGGAGTTAAAAACTTTGTTGCTATAACTCTCGGTACAGG
>CAUDRD010000183.1 GCA_958451705.1 uncultured Oscillospiraceae bacterium | reverse complement strand
ACTTACCATAGTGTGGGAGGTATCAGTGATTAAAAAGAATTCTTTTTTTATACGTTCTCTTTTTGGCGGTTTTAAGAGAGAGGATGTTATTAATTACATAGATAATTTAAAAGCTGAGCTTGAAAGCGCCAAAAAGGAAAATGAAGAGCTCAGAGAAAAAAATTCTACACTTACCACTGCAAATGAAACTTTAACAGAGGAGACGGACAAATTCAGAAGTGAAAATGTTTCCCTTTCTATGTCACTGGCTGAAAATACCCTTGCGCTTAATAAGATGAAAGCTGAATTGAGCGAAGCTAAGACACAGTTAGAGGATATGCAAAATGAAAACAAAAAAATTATAGCAGAAAATGAAGACTATAAGGGAAAAATTAAAAGGGCAAGTGAAATTGAGTCACGCGTCGGCGGAATGATTGCTGATGCTCAAATCTATAAAGAAAAACTTATTTCAGATGCTAAAAGCGAAATCAATATGATATCTTCATCATATTGCAGTGCGGCTAAAGAGATAACTAAAAAAATAGATTCTTTTACTGATGAACTTAACGATCTATCTGCTGGAGTATCAGCTTCCCTTTCTTCAATTATGGATTCTCTTATAAAGATGTCTGACGAAATTGAAAAAAGCAAAAATTCCTTTACTGATACTGATAACGATAAACAGAATTTATCATCCGGCGTATGTGGATATTCGTTAGATGCTCAAACGGATGCTCAGCATCCCCAGCCGGTTTTAGGCACGGAAAGCTCCCAAAACACAGATGCCTCTACATATCCTACAGTAAACACCGCACAAAATGAAATATACGGTGATTTTTCGTCTGCGTTTAACGATCTTTTAGGATGCAGCGGAAGTATTATTAATTAAGGCAGGAAAGAAAAAATGGCTGAATATTCAATTAACACCTGTGAACTTAAAGAAAAAGCTGAAATGCTTAAAGCGGGAGACAGAGTACTTTTATCTGGAACTGTTTATACTTCCCGTGACGCTGCCCATAAAAGAATTTTTGCCGCATTAAAAAACGGAGAAAAGCTTCCCTATGAACTTGACGGAGCTGCAATTTATTATGCGGGTCCTACACCGGCTCCTGACGGTTTGCCCATAGGCAGCTGCGGCCCAACTACTTCCGGTAGAATGGATCCGTTTGCACCGACCTTGCTTGATGCGGGTCTTACTGCCATGATAGGCAAGGGCGGCCGTTCCGATAAAGTGTGTGAAGCTATTTGCAGAAACAAAGCGGTTTATCTTTGTGCAATAGGTGGAGCCGGAGCTCTTGCAGCTAAATGCATAAAATCCTGCGAAGTTATTGCTTACGAGGATTTAGGCTGTGAATCAGTTAAAAAACTTGAATTTGAGAATTTCCCACTGATTGTTGCAATTGACTGCAGCGGAGGAAATCTATTTAAACAATAAGTATCGTAAAGACGGGTTTTATCCCGTCTTTATTTTACCGTTAATATTTTATGTTATAGGAGCGTTATTAATCCCATGGTATCAGATTTTGTTAGTTTAAGAAAGAAGATAATAGAAAACGAGTTTAGCAGAATGAACAATATGCAGCGTAAAGCTGTTTTCACTACTGAGGGTCCTCTGCTTATTCTCGCTGGTGCAGGAAGCGGAAAAACGACTGTAATTATTAACCGAATTGCCAATATTGTAAAATATGGAAAAGCGTATTTTTCAGATGAAATCCCCTTTGGAGTAACACAAGGCGATACAGCGTTACTTAATGATTATCTTGACGGCAAATGTGATTTTGAAACTATTGCGGATATCGTCGGTGTTGAACCTGCAAAGCCATGGCAGATTTTAGCCATTACATTTACCAATAAAGCTGCGGGAGAACTTAAAGACAGACTTGAAGCAATGCTCGGAACACAGGCAAACGACATATGGGCAAGTACATTTCACTCCTGCTGTGCAAGGATTTTAAGACGCTACGGAGAGCTTATAGGCTATTCTTCTCATTTTACAATTTATGATTCAGACGATTCAAAGCGAGTAATGAAAGAATGTCAAAGGCTTTTAGGAATTGAGGATAAAATCCTGTCTCACAAAGCTATTTTAGGAGAGATCAGCAGAGCTAAGGACAGTCTTATTTCTCCCGATGAATTTGAAAAAAACGCCGGCAGCGATTACAGACTTCAAAACATTGCAAAAGCTTACCGTCAATATCAGAAGCTTCTTAAACAGGCTGACGCTATGGACTTTGACGATATGATTGTAAATACTGTAAAGCTTCTGCGGGAACACGACGATGTTCGTGAATACTATCAGAACAGATTTAAATACATATTCGTCGATGAGTATCAGGATACTAACCATGCTCAGTATGTGCTTACTTCTCTTCTTGCTGCAAAGCATAGGAACATATGCGTTGTAGGTGATGACGACCAGAGTATTTACAGATTTAGAGGAGCGACCATTGAGAACATATTAAGCTTTGAAAAGCAGTATCCCGATGCAACAGTTATAAGACTGGAACAGAATTACCGTTCTACTCAAAATATACTTGACGCTGCCAATGCCGTTATTAAAAACAACACTGAGCGCAAGGGAAAAAATCTTTGGACAGATAACGGCAGCGGCGAAAAGATTGTATACAAAACCGCATATGATGACCAGGATGAGGGTACATATATTGCCCAGGAAATTCTGAATAACTATAAAAACGGCGCTAAATGGAGCGATCACGCTGTTTTGTACCGTATGAATGCCCAGTCAAACGGCGTTGAGCGTGCTTTTGTACGCATGGGCGTACCATACAGAGTTATGGCCGGACACCGTTTCTATGACCGTAAGGAAATACGTGATGCAATCGCTTATCTTCATGTTGTAAATAACCCCGATGATAATGTAAGGCTCAGAAGAATTATAAACGAGCCTAAGAGGGGGATAGGTGAAACTACAATCAACAACGCATCTGAAATTGCCGATGTAGTAGGCACGAGCCTTTTTGATGTGATTAAACATGCGGATGAATATCAGAAGCTCAGCCGTGCTGCTGAAAAGCTGGAAATGTTTGTATACATGATAGAGGATTTCATCGAGGCAGCCGATCAGATGCCTTTAAGTAAATTACTCGAATATGTGCTTGCTAAAAGCGGATATTTAAGCTCCTTAAGAAATGACGCCGAAACCTATGAAGAGAGAAAAGCAAACCTTGATGAACTTGTATCCAACCTTGAGCGTTATTCTCAGGAAAATGAGGAACCCACTCTTAACGGATTTTTGGAAGAAGTATCACTTATGAGCGATATTGATAATTACGATTCTGAATCGGATACAGTTGTGCTTATGACATTGCACTCTGCAAAAGGCCTTGAATTTCCCGTCGTTTTCATTCCCGGAATGGAAGAGGGAGTTTTCCCTGGATATCAGACAATGTTTGTTCCTTCCGAGGTAGAGGAGGAGCGCAGACTTGCATATGTTGGAATTACAAGAGCAAAGAAAAAGCTTTATCTTATAAATGCAAAATCGAGAATGCTTCACGGTTCTACAACCCGTAACAGACCTTCACGCTTTGTAAACGAAATTCCCAACGAACTCCTTGAAGAGGTAAATGCACCTGTTAATACCGGATTTATTAAGCACAGCTTTTCCGGTGAAGATTTCGGCAGCAAAAAAAGTTCAAGCAGTGCTTCTGCACATTCTATAGGAATTGGAAATGCAAAAAAACTATCTGCCTCCACCGAAAAGTTCAGTGTCGGCGATACCGTAATGCACAAAACTTTCGGCGAGGGAGTAGTAGTAAAAGCGCAGCCTATGGGCAACGATGTATTCCTTGAAATTGCGTTTAAAACGGCAGGTACAAAAAAACTTATGGCAAAATATGCAGGCTTAACAAAAGTGTAACTTTAATTTAAGCAACATCATAGTATGTATCGAAGTTAAAATAAATTTCAATACTCTAAATAGGAGGCTATACTATGATGGATAACAATCAGGTATCCCAGTGTGAAACGTTGACATCGGGTATCAGAGAAGCTGTTTGCATAGATACAAACAGAGTGTACGATTCCTGTGCCGACAAGGATTGTTTAACTGACC
>CAUDRD010000182.1 GCA_958451705.1 uncultured Oscillospiraceae bacterium | reverse complement strand
GCAAAGCATTTATAAAACTAAGCCGCTGCGAAAATAGCAGCGGCTTAAATTTTATTCCCTTTTCTCCAGTTCGCTTATCCTTCTTTCATGGCTCACGAGCATAGTCTCATGTCGCTCTAATATCTTACCCTTTCTGTCAAGGCGGGAATAGATATCGTGATGAGCTTCACGGTTATCTTCACGGAATTTGTCCATCTGCTCAGTTAAAAGTTTCATGGTGGTGTCGAGCTTCACGACAGAAGAATTAAGCTTTAACACAGGGGTTACTATTGCACTTATAAGTCCTATCAGGGCGATTATAACACCTACTACTTCCCACTGGGTCATACGCTGCTACCTCTAAGCTTTTACAAAGGCAGCGTCAATATATCCGGTGACATTTGAGCCTATGGGAGTTTTACCGCAGCGTTCCTTTGAGGTGGTTATGCGATATCTGCCGCCGATGTTTTCGCCGTCGTAGAGGTAATAGGTGCCCGTCACGGTGTTTGCTGGGGTCGAGGCCGTGGCGGAACCGTAGAGTTTGACACCGCTGAGCCTTACCGCCATGCCCGCATAGGGGGCTGAGGGTGCGGGAGATGTGGATGAGCTTCCCACGGAACCGCTTGCCGCTCCGATCGCCGAAGCGTCAACATAACCCGTCACGTTTTTGCCTATGGGAGTTTTTCCGCAGCGTTCCTTCGAAGTGGTTATTCTGTACCTTCCGCCGATGTTTTCCCCGTCGTAAAGGTAGTAGGTGCCTGTGACGGTGTTTGCGGGTGTAGTAGCTGATGCAGAACCGTAAAGCTTTGCGCCGCTGAGTTTTATCGCCATGCCGGCATAGGGAGCTATAGGAACCGGGTTAGTGTTGTTGTCATCACCGGGATATTTCTCTTTGCCGTTTTCGTCAAACACCTTATAGCCTGCACCAAGCTGTTTGCAGTGAGTTATTGCTCCCTGCAATACCGCATAGGCACCCTCCTGACCCAGGCATTTGTTATTACTCCACCCTGTCCCCACACGGTAGAGGTTTTTATTTTCGGGTTCAGTGGGTTCTGCTGGTGTCTGAGGCTGTGAAGGCGACTGAGACTGAGAGCTCCCCTTTTGCTTTAAGCCGAAATACTCGATTACAGCTTTTGCTATGGCTTCTCCCTCTCTCTTTAAATCCTCGTCGCTGTCAACGGCGGTGCGGTCGGCGGCGTTATCAAGAAATGCAAACTCCGAAAGTATTGCGGGAATTCCAAGTTTAGCAGGCTCACGGACCATGCCGAAATTGTATGCGCTTTCGCTGCTTTGCTTAATGCCTCGGCTGTTCTGACCTATTGCCTTATACTGAGCTTCAAGGGCTGAGGCAAATGCCTTTGACTTTAAATCCCCCTGCCAGTAGAATATTTCGCAGCCGTCTCCTCCGCCGGCATTGTGGGCAACTGTCACAACTGCATTGGCTCCCTGCTGTTTAAGGATATTAATTCGGTCGGCAATGAGAAGATACTTATCGTCTTCTCTCGAAAGGAAGGCGGTGCAGTCGTAACCCTCAAGATAGTCACGGCAATACTTCGCCGCTTTTAAATTCAGAGTTTTTTCAACGAGGCCGCCGTATGCAGCTCCTCCGTCGGTACCGCCATGTTCGGGGTTTATCATGATTTTAAGCATTTATTTCCCCTCCTTTTCTTCATTTGCCTTACGTTTCTGAATATAAAGCTGGCTTGCGAGCACGGCTCCACCTGTTACTAAGATTCCCTGAATAATTCCCTGGGTAATCTCTCCGACTGCATTCTGCCATGTTGACAGGTTGGCTGTTGCCAACGTAATAAACAAAGCAAAAACAATACCTGTAAGACAGAGCATCCAGGGAATACTTGTGTCTTTAACCTTCTTCGACTTCTTCATTATGTATCCTATAATGAGAAGTACGGGAACAAGCGGCAAGTAAGCCTCGATGATGAATTTTAAAAGATTTTCCATTTGTTTTCCTCCTAAATTTTTAAAATTATTTCCAACGCCCTTTCACGTTCCAGTGTACTTCAACATTAATACCTGAAACGGAAGTCGGTCTGGCAACCATTATTTGGGTGGTTGTGGTAGCTGTGGATTCGGCTCCTCTTGTCATCTCCACAACAGATACCGAGCCCGTGCCGTAACTGTTGAGGCTGTAATTACAAACAGGCGGCTTAATAAACTCGAATGGATATTCCTCGTATATATAATCCCCTGAATTATAAAACCAGCTTCCCCAAGCACCGGTACAATTTACCGTCTTTGCTGTAACACCCCAACATTCTGCTCTGCCGTCCGAATATTTAATATATTCCCATATTCCTTTTACGCCACTTTCAATAATAGATGGTATTGGATTCCCCCGTGAATAAATATCTCCATAGGCTTCAAAATCTCCGGTGTTGCAATTCATAAAGAACATAGGCACGCCTCTTGAGACGGTTTCGGTGCGGGTGACGGTATTGAGGCCGTCACTGAACTGCAAATCAACAAGCCATTCTTTTGTGTTGTCGAGGGTAAGCTGAACACTTTTTCCTGAAACCTTACCGTTTGACGATACGATGTTTTCAAAGGATATGTACTCGCCGGGAGCAGCGTTTTTCTGATAGCAGCGGTACTTGTAGGAAAGAGGACCGTGCTTTCCCCCGAAAGTGGAAATTTCCACGCTGGGAGTTATAGTGGTCTGTGCCTCATAGTTATTAAGCCTCTTGACAGTGGTTTTGTCCAAGGGTAATGTGTAGGAATATATCTTTACCTGCTTTGTGAAGCTGCTGAAAAGGCCTCGGCTGTCAAGCACCAAAAGCCCGGCATCCACATTTCCCGAAACGTTTGCGGACGGCTTACTGACGGTTAATCCTGTTTTGTCGGTGCTTTCCGCATATACATCGCCTACAGCGAAAGCCATAATGGAAAAAGTGGAATTTTTGTAAGTCATAAGACCGTTTACCGATATATTGAAAATGCTTGTCTTATCAATAAACTCATTTTCCCCAAGCCCTATCTGTTTTACAGCTTCATTTCCCTCTGATATTGTCCAGCTTGTTACGGTGGGACGGATATTGTCGGAATCGACGTAAAGAGTAAAGCTTATCTGAGAGGATCCGATTTTCGTCGAGCCGTTATAAGTATCACAAAGTATTTGGCAGGTTGCTGAGCTTTTACCGGGAATTAAGGTATAAAACTCATCGGGCGGAGTCCATGTTGTGGTATCGCTGACCCCTGTAGCTATTAATGCGTTTTCCCCCTCAAACAGATAGCCGATATTATGGGTAAAGGCGGTGGATTTTCGGTTTGTTTTGATCGTAATGGGAGTTTTGCCGATAATTGCCTTTGAAGAGTAGGTCACCGATACCTGGGAGGCTCTGGGTATGGTGTTAAATACAGCCGAGCCGCTTGCGGTGATGTTTTCATAGTAGGTGCTCACGAGGGTTGCGGCGATATTAAATACCGCACTGATTGAAACCGTAGGAGAAGTTCCGTCGGAATTATGGGCAATGGTTTTGGATGCCTTGCCTATGTAATGGGTGCCCACGGTGGTTATGGCGCTGCTTTTAAGGTTAAATTTCTGACCGGATATAGTTATTGAATTGGTCCTTGCACCGATATTGATTGCATAACTATTTATAAAATAAAGGTTACAGGTTATGGTAGAGGAATTTGACGTATAGTTCTGCGTGGCGGACCAGTCCACTCTGATACTGTATCCGTTTCTGATAGAATCTGTAAAGCTTCCGCTTAATGCCATAAAATCAATCTCCTAACTTCACAAAAGCCCAGCCGCATTTATCTGAACCTGTGAAAGGTATAATCTTAAAGGGCTCCATATCTATTCTTTCGTGGGCGGTGAGTTTAGCTATATCCGTTTCATCCTTATTTAGGAAAAACACCTTTTCCCCCTGATAATAGTTAGCTATCTCGCTGGCTCTGAGATTCATATATCCGTCGTAGGCGGACTGCTTTATGGTAAAGCCCTCATTATTAAAGGAAAAGTTCGTGTCAAACATCTCATTTGGAGCGCTTACCTGCGGAGCGGGAAAACCGGGAACAGATATTGTCGGCGCAGGTTTATCACTGTCGAAAAGATAATCATTTTCGGCCTTTA
>CAUDRD010000181.1 GCA_958451705.1 uncultured Oscillospiraceae bacterium | reverse complement strand
TGCTTTTACAGGGAGAAGAGGGGCTAAGCAGAAATTTAGATTTGAAGGAAGCCTTTGCAAGGCTTAATGACGATGAACGTGAGATTTTATCACTAAAAGCGTCAGGGCTTTCCAGCGATGAGATAGGTGAGCTTCTGGGCATAACGGCTTCGGGAGCACGTTCAAGGCTTCAAAGGGCCAAAAAGAATTTTTTACATAATCTTGATGTGGAGGATTGAAGATGGATTGTGCCGACAAACTTATAGATGCAGCAGTATCTCAGTACGCTCCGTCGGAGAGTGTTAAAAAAAGTGTATTTGAAAAGATTATGAATAAAGTAAATAAAGGCTGTGCAGACAGTTCTGGAATAAGTATAGTATATGTAAGCAATGATGCTGAAAAGCTTCTCCATAAAATTTTCTCAAAAACCAACAAAGTTTTCAGAAAACTTTCAAAAATTGAAAATGAGATTTTTTGTGAAGCTAACGTATATAAATACTTATAATAATAACTTTTTAATTAATTATCAAAATACTCGCAGTTTTGCTGCGGGTATTTTTTTAGCTTTTGGTACGTAAAGCAATAAACAGTGAAAATTATCGTTTGTATAAGGGCTGTTTTTAATAAAAATGCAATTTTTAGTTATAACGAAAAATATTGTGACTTTAACAGTCAAATCCGAAATGTGGGATAAATGCGCAATTTACATACTATTAAATATGGTGATATATGCAAAATTTGGGGAAAATTCGTTTAAGAAAAGGTTTACATATCTTCTTAAAAGTGTTAGTATTGATAACGGACAAACAGGTCTTTCTATAAGATTTGAAAATCTAAGGAGGAGAAAATCCAATGGCAAGAAAAACTAAAACCATGGACGGTAACTCAGCTGCCGCACACGTTTCTTATGCGTTTACTGAAGTAGCTGCAATTTATCCTATTACACCGTCCTCAAACATGGCCGAGGCCACCGATAAAATGGCAGCCGACGGCGTTAAAAACCTTTTTGGTCAGCCTGTAAAAGTTGCTGAAATGCAGTCCGAGGCAGGTGCCGCAGGTGCTGTTCACGGCTCTCTTGCAGCCGGTGCACTTACAACCACCTACACCGCTTCTCAGGGACTTCTTCTTATGATTCCCAATATGTATAAGATTGCCGGTGAGCTTCTTCCCAGCGTTATCAACGTTTCCGCACGCTGCGTATCAAGCCACGCTCTTAACATTTTCGGTGATCATTCCGATATCTATGCATGCCGTCAGACAGGCTATGCAATGCTTTGCTCCAACAGTGCACAGGAAGTTATGGACCTTGGCGCAGTTGCTCACCTTGCAACTCTCAGATGCCGTGTTCCCTTCCTTCATTTCTTCGACGGTTTCCGTACATCACACGAAATCCAGAAGATCCAGGTTTGGGATTATGCAGAGCTTGCTGAAATGATGGATTGGGATGCAGTTAACGCTTTCCGCCGTCATGCACTTAATCCTGAGCATCCCGTTCTTCGTGGTTCAGCTCAGAACCCCGACATCTTCTTCCAGGCTCGTGAGGCTTGCAACCCCTACTATGACAAGGCTGTTGACGCAACAGTTGAGTACATGAACGAGGTTAACAGAAGAATCGGTACAGATTACAAGCCCTTCAATTACTACGGTGCTCCCGATGCAGAGAAAGTTATCGTAGCAATGGGTTCAGTTTGTGAGACAATCGAAGAGACAGTTGATTACCTCAACGCTAACGGTGAGAAGACAGGTGTTGTTAAGGTTCACCTTTACAGACCTTTCTCAGTTAAGCACCTTCTTGAGGTCATTCCCGCAACAGTTAAGAAGATTTCCGTTCTTGACCGTACAAAGGAGCCCGGCTCTCTCGGTGAGCCTCTGTTCCTCGACGTTGTTGCCGCTCTTCGTGATTCCCAGTTTGAGAACGTTCCTGTTTACGGCGGACGTTACGGACTTGGTTCAAAGGACACAACTCCCGCACACATTATCTCTGTATTCCGCAACATGGATGCAGCAGAGCCCAAGAAGAGATTCACAATCGCTATTGAAGACGATGTTACACATCTTTCTCTTCCTGTTTCTGAGAATCCCAACACAACACCTGAGGGAACACACTCCTGTAAGTTCTGGGGTCTCGGTTCCGACGGTACAGTTGGTGCTAATAAGAACTCCATCAAGATCATCGGCGATAATACCGACATGTATGCACAGGGATATTTCGCATATGACTCAAAGAAGTCAGGCGGCGTAACAATCTCTCACCTTCGTTTCGGTAAAACTCCCATTAAGTCAACATACCTTATCAATAAGGCTGACTTCGTTGCCTGCCACAATCCTTCCTATGTAAATAAATATCATATGGTTGAGGACCTTAAAGAAGGCGGCACATTCCTTCTTAACTGCTCATGGGATGCAGCAGAGCTTGACGAAAAGCTTCCCGGTTCCATGAAGAGATACATCGCTCAGAACAACATTCAGTTCTACACAATCGACGCTACACATATCGCTAAGGAAATCGGTCTTGGCGGACGTGTTAATACAATTCTTCAGGCTGCTTTCTTCGGCCTTTCCGCAATCATTCCCGCTGACAAGGCTGTTCAGCTTATGAAAGATGCAGCAACCCGTTCTTACAGCAAGAAGGGTGAGAAGATTGTTGCTATGAACCATCAGGCTATCGAAGCCGGTGTTGCAGGCGCTAAGAAAGTTGACGTTCCCGCTGAGTGGGCAAACGCTGCTGATACAGATACAGAGCTTGTTGTTAAATCTAACCGTCCTGAGATGGTTAAATTCGTTAAGGATATTCTTGAGCCCACAAGCAGACAGCTTGGTGATACTCTTCCTGTTTCAACATTCTCCGATGCAGCTGACGGTACATTCCCCCAGGGCAGCGCTGCTTTCGAGAAGCGCGGAATTGCTGTTGACGTTCCCACATGGGTTCCCGAAAACTGCATTCAGTGTAACTTCTGCTCCTATGTCTGCCCCCACGCTGTAATTCGTCCTGTTGCTCTTACTGAGGAAGAGGCAAAGAATGCTCCCGAGGGTATGAAGATGAAGCCCATGACCGGTATGCCCGGCATGATGTTCGCTATGACAGTTTCAGCTATGGACTGCACAGGCTGCGGTTCATGTGCAAACGTTTGCCCCGGCATGAAGGGCAACAAGGCTCTTACAATGAAGCCTCTTGAGACACAGGTTGGCGAGCAGGAGAAGTTTGATTACGGTCAGTCTCTTGATGCAAAGCCTGAGGTCGCTGAGAAGTTCACAGCTGCAACAGTTAAGGGCAGCCAGTTCAGAACTCCTCTCCTTGAGTTCTCCGGCGCATGCGCAGGCTGCGGTGAGACACCTTATGCAAAGCTTGTTACACAGCTCTTCGGTGACAGAATGTACATTGCTAACGCAACAGGCTGTTCATCAATCTGGGGCGGTTCAGCACCCAGCACACCTTATACAGTAAATAAAGCCGGTCACGGTCCTGCTTGGGCTAACTCCCTCTTCGAGGATAATGCTGAGTTCGGTTACGGTATGTTCCTTGCTCAGAAGCAGATCAGAGCACGTCTTGCTGAGAAAGCTGCTGTTCTTGCAGAGTGCACACATGAAGATGTTGCAGCTGCTGCTAAGAAGTGGCTCGAGACAATGAACGACGGCGATACAAATACAGCTGCTTCCGAGGAGTTCAAGGCTGTTCTTGCTGCAACAACATTTGAGAAAGATTGCTGCAAGGCTGCTGCTGATGAGATCCTTGCTGACGCTGATTATCTTGCAAAGAAATCACAGTGGATCTTCGGCGGCGACGGTTGGGCATATGATATCGGCTTCGGCGGACTTGACCACGTTATCGCACAGAACGAGGACGTAAACATCCTTGTATTCGATACAGAGGTTTACTCAAATACAGGCGGACAGGCATCTAAGTCCACACCTACAGGTGCTGTTGCACAGTTCGCAGCATCCGGTAAGGTTGTTAAGAAGAAGGATCTTGCACAGATCGCTATGAGCTACGGTTATGTTTACGTTGCACAGGTTGCAATGGGCGCAGACTATAACCAGTGCCTCAAGGCATTCCGTGAGGCTGAGAGCTATCATGGTCCCTCAATCATCATCGCATATG
>CAUDRD010000180.1 GCA_958451705.1 uncultured Oscillospiraceae bacterium | reverse complement strand
ACCGGTGACCTCGTCCTTACCAAGGACGTGCTCTACCTACTGAGCCATAGCAGCATAAAATGTGGCGACCCGGAACGGGATCGAACCGTCGACCTCTAGCGTGACAGGCTAGCGTTCTAACCAGCTGAACTACCGGGCCACTTGGCGACAACGATTATTATACATATTGCAGCAAAATATGTCAAGAGCTTATAAATTCTTTTTACTTCCCCTGGGCAAAATATTTAAACTATTCTATTCCTATTAATTACCGTTTATGGTATTATTATTCTATTCATTAGTGCGAGGTGTTACCTTTGTTCAGGCTTTTTAAGTATTTGAAAAAGTATAAATTTGAAGCTATCTTCGGTCCGATTTTTAAACTGATCGAAGCTATTTTTGAGCTTATTGTACCTATAGTTTCGGCAAAAATAATAGACGTAGGCGTAAACGGAAACGGCGGAGTGCCATACATTATAAAAATGGGCATCGTCATGGTTCTTTTGGGATTTTTCGGCCTTGGTTTTTCCCTTTGCTGCCAGTATTTGGCTTCAAAAGCTTCACAGGGGGTCGGAACTGACTTAAGAAACGATCTGTTTAAAAAAATACAGTCTTTTTCTCATAAGGAAATTGACCGTTTCGGAGCCTCCACACTTACAACAAGAATGATAAGCGACATAAACCAAATTCAAACCGGAGTTGCTATGCTTATTCGCCTTGCGATAAGGGTTCCTTGTCTCATTGTAGGAGCGACCATAATGGCCATGTCCATAGATTTGGGACTTTCCGTAATTTTCCTTGTTGTAGGTCCATTAGTATCTTTTGTGCTGTACCTTATTATGATTCGCTCCGTGCCTCTTTATAAGGTTGTACAGAAAAAACTCGACTTTGTTTCACTTATTGCCAGAGAAAACCTTGACGGAATAAGAGTTATAAGGGCTTTTTCAAGACAGGATAACGAAAATAATCGCTTTGAGCAGGCCAGCGATGACCTTACAAAAACAGCTTTAAAGGTGGGAAGAATTTCCGCTCTTCTCAACCCCGCAACTTTCCTTATTATGAACAGTGCCGTAATTGCCGTAATCTTTTTCGGAGGCATGAAAGTAGATTCCGGAACCCTTTCTCAGGGTGAAATAATCGCCTTCATAAACTATATAAGCCAAATTCTTCTTGCTCTTGTAGCTCTCGCAAACCTTGTGATAATCCTTACAAAAGCGGCTGCCTGCGCTTCGAGAGTTGCCGATGTACTGGACGTTGAATCCTCCATAAAAGACGGCGGAGATGAAGTTCCTGCCGACAATAAAAACGTACCGGCAGTTGAATTTAAAAACGTAAGCTTCGCCTACAACGAAAACACCGGGGAAAAAGTTTTAGATAATATCTCATTTACTCTTTCAAAAGGAGAAACCTTAGGCGTTATAGGCGGTACAGGTTCAGGCAAAACAACTTTGATAAGTCTTATTCCAAGATTTTATGACGCTACCGAGGGTGAAGTTCTTGTAAACGGAGAAAACGTCAAAAAGCTGAGCCTTAAGCCTCTTCGTGCTTTTGTTTCCGTAGTACAGCAGGGCGCTTCCATAATCGAAGGCACCGTAAAAGAAAATATAATTATGGGCAGAGAAGGCATTTCAGATGAGGCTGTGGAAATGGCAGCAAAAACCGCTCAGGCTCATGAGTTTATATCAAAGCTTTCAGAAGGATATGAAACCGTTATACAGCGTTCCGGAAGCAATCTCTCCGGAGGCCAGAAGCAGCGCCTTTCAATTGCCCGCGCGGTTGCCGGTAATCCTTCGGTACTTATCCTTGACGACAGCGCCAGCGCCCTTGATTTTGCCACCGATGCAGCTCTCAGAAAGGCGATTAGAAAAATAGGCGAAAACATGGCGGTAATAATAGTTTCTCAGAGAGTAAACTCCGTCAGATACGCCGATAAAATAGCGGTTTTAGACGACGGAAAGCTTGCAGGTCTTGACAGCCATGAAAATCTCCTGAGCGCCTGCGAAGTTTACAGAGAAATCTGCCTTTCTCAGCTCAGCAGCGAGGAGGTGCTTAAATGAAAAGCTCAGAGGTTTTAAAAAGAATTTTCAGATATACGGGCAAATATTCGGCAATGCTGGTTTTAGGTTTGATTTTCAGCGCCGGCGGCGTTGCAATGACTTTGTATTCACCCATCCTCATAGGTGAAGCAGTGGATATGATTATCGGCCCCAAAAACGTTGACTTTAACGGAATAGGTAAAATCGCAATACAGCTTGCGGCAGTTATTGCGGCGGGTACGGTTTTCCAGTGGCTTTCCACCCTTTGCACAAACTACGTTGCCTTTAAAACCACCCGCTCAATGAGAGTTGATATTTTTAAAAAGCTGGGTACTCTTCCCTTAAAATATTCCGACACCCACTCACACGGCGATATTTTAAGCAGAATTATAGCTGATATCGAGCAGGTTTCCGACGGACTTTTGCAGGGCTTCGCTCAGTTTTTCAGCGGTATTGCGACTATCATCGGCACAATCGCCTTTATGTTCAGCGTAAACGTTAAAATAGCCATTGTGGTAATAGTTCTCACCCCACTCTCTCTTTTTGTAGCATACTTTATTGCTAAAAACTGCCAGAAGATGTTTGTAAAGCAAAATAAAATTAGAGGAGAGCTTACGGGTCTTGCAGAAGAAATAATAAGCGCATCCAAAACCGTAAGGGCTTTTTCTTACGAGGATGTGGCTCAGGAACGCCTTGAAGAGGTTAACTCAAGACTTTACGACTGCGGAGTAAAGGCCCAGTTCTATTCTGCTCTGACAAACCCCTGCACGAGATTTGTAAACGGCGTGGTATTTGCCGCCGTTGCAATTTCCGGCGCCCTTACCGCACTTTCCGGCACAATTTCCGTGGGACAGATTTCAAGCTTTTTAACCTACGCAAACCAGTACACAAAGCCTTTCAATGAAATTACGGGAGTTATAACCGAACTTCAAAACGCAGTTTCCTGTGCGGCAAGAGTGTTCGCCGTACTTGACGAAAAAAGCGAAAGCGACGACAGCACTTTACCTGAAATAACAAACTGCGACGGCTCGGTAAAAATCGAAAATCTCTCTTTCTCTTATTCTCCCGAAAAGCCACTTATAGAAAACTTTAATCTTACTGCAAAGCCTGGACAGAAAACCGCAATTGTAGGTCCTACAGGATGCGGAAAGACAACTTTTATAAACCTTCTCATGCGCTTTTATGAGCCTAACGGCGGAGTAATCAAAGTAAGCGGCATACCGGCAAATTCCGTAAAGCGCTCTTCTCTTAGAAGCTGTTACGGAATGGTCCTTCAGGAAACCTGGCTTTTCTCCGGAACGGTCAAGGATAATATCGCCTATGCAAGGCCCGACGCTACCGACGAAGAAATTGTAAGAGCCGCAAAGCTTGCCCATGCCCACGGATTTATAAAGCATCTTAAAGACGGCTATAACACCATGATAACCGAGGACGGAGGCAATCTCTCACAGGGGCAGAAGCAGCTTTTGTGCATTGCGAGAATAATGCTTACAAGTCCGCCCATGCTTATTCTTGACGAAGCGACCAGCAGCATCGACACCAGAACGGAAATTAAAATTCAGCAGGCATTTGACGAAATGATGAAGGGACGCACAAGCTTTATAGTTGCCCACAGACTTTCAACAATAAAAACCGCCGACACAATTCTTGTAATGCGTGACGGAAAGATTATAGAGCAGGGCACCCATGAAAGCCTTATGGCTAAAAACGGTTTCTATGCGAACCTTTATAACAGCCAGTTTGAACCCAGCGAAGAATAAACAGTAAAAGGCAAAAACGGAATAAACTGAAAAGACCTGTACACATTAAACGTGTACAGGTCTTTTTTACTTTCTGTTCATAGCCGTACACAACCCGGAAATATTAATTTACGCTTTGATACTTCCGTCGTCATATAACCATCAGATGAAGTAATTTTCCCCTGTCGTTATCTCATTTAAAATGCATTTTACCGTTTTTTAATTCATTTTTCAGCTGTTGCAGACCTTTTATATTTTCACGAAATTACTTTAGTAAACATATATATTTGTGCATTTTGTAGGAAAATATTTTCGTAAAAGGCAATATATT
>CAUDRD010000179.1 GCA_958451705.1 uncultured Oscillospiraceae bacterium | reverse complement strand
GAACCCTATTATCCGTTCAGACGGAAGTCCCAAATTTGCAATGGTCTCAACAGTCCTCGGAGCTTTGGCAAACCTCATACTCGACCCAATTTTTATTTTTATATTTAAATGGGGTATGATGGGCGCTGCTGTTGCAACTGTAATAGGACAGATTCTTACCGCTGTTTTGTCAATATGGTATCTTTGCAATATGAAAGCAGTTAAGCTTAATAAGCAGAGCTTTAAAATCAAAGGTAAACTACTCGAAAAATTCCTTTCTTTAGGTATTTGCAGCTTTCTGTCACAGATCTCACTTGTGGCAGCAATGGCTGCAATCAACAATATGCTTCGTATATATGGTGCACAGGATATAATTTTCGGCCAGGCGGAATATGCACAAATTCCTATGGCGGTTGTAGGAATTGTAATGAAGTTTTTCCAGATAGTAATTTCAATTGCAGTAGGAATGGCGGCAGGTTGTATTCCGATAGCAGGATATAATATCGGAGCCGGTCATAAAGACCGTGCTAAAAAACTTTTTACTAATTTAATTATAGCAGAGGCCGCTGTTGGCGCCACTGCATTAATAATAGTCGAAGTATTTCCGGTAAACCTTATTAATATTTTTGGTGCTTCCCATGAAAGCGTTTACTACACTGAATTTGCCGTTAAATCCTTCCGCATTTATCTTTGCATGATTATATTCGCATGTATAAACAAAGGCACGTTTATTTATCTTCAGGCTCTCGGAAAGGCTTTGGCTTCTACTTTGATTTCCATGGTTCGTGAAGTTATCTTTGGCGTTGGATTTGCAATTTTACTTCCCGTATTCTTCGGACTGAACGGAGTACTTTATTCAATGCCTGTATCAGATATTCTTACATTTGTAATTTCCGTAATAGTTACAATAAACACATACAAGTGGCTCAGTATAGATAAAAAGAAAATTGAAACTAAGGAGGAAACAAAATGAGCAACAGGATTATAACAATAAGCCGTGAATTTGGAAGCGGAGGAAGAACAGTAGGACGTATAGCAGCAGAAAAATTAGGTATCCCCTGCTATGATTCTGAGCTTATTGAAAAAATAGCAGAAGAAAGCGGACTTACAAGCGAATATATTGCAGATAAAGGAGAATACTCAGTTCACGGAAACTGGATAGCAAACGCACTTTCTTCCGGTCGTTCCTTCAACGGATATTCGGTTCAGGATTATTTGTGGAGCGTTCAGAAAAAAGTAATTCTCAATCTGGCCGAAAAGGAATCCTGCGTTATAGTCGGAAGATGCGCCGACTACATTCTCAGCGAAAAGGCAGACTGCTTAAAGGTATTTATTCATGCTTCTCTAGAAAAACGTGCTGAACGAATTGTAAAAGTTTACGGTGAAAGAGAAGAATCACCCCAGAAGAGACTTCTTGATAAAGATAAACGCCGTAAAGCTTATTACCGCTTTTACACCGATCTTGAATGGGGTATAGCTGAAAATTACCATATTTCACTGGACAGCGGTGTTTTAGGCATAGAAAAATGTGCCGATTTGCTTGTAGAATTATATTAAGTTTACATCTTTACCCCTAATAATTAATTGGCGATAACATTTTAATTTGCACTATTGCCCATAAGATTTTAGCTATTAATTGCATAAGTTTATATTTTATATACTGGAGCATTAATATATTATTTTGTCAAAAAAATATGTAATTTAATGTTTTGTGTAAAGTTTTTGTTGCATATGCTGTTTCATAACATTATAATATAGATGTTTTGGTAACTACCGAATACAAATACGCTCAATAATATGGGGGTTTTTAAATGGAAAGATTAATTGGAACTGTATCACGCGGCATCAGAGCTCCGATAATTAGAGAGGGCGACGACATTGCACAAATCGTTGTCGATTCCGTTCTCAAAGCTTCAAAGGGTAATTTTGAAATTAAAGATCGTGATGTTGTCGCCGTTACAGAAGCAGTTGTCGCACGTGCACAAGGCAACTACGCTACCGTCGGTCAAATTGCCAAAGATATAAACGCAAAATTTGGTGATTCCACCGTAGGTGTTCTTTTTCCAATTCTCAGCCGCAACCGTTTCGCAATTTGCCTTAGAGGAATAGCAAGAGGCTGCAAAAAGGTAGTTTTAATGCTCAGCTATCCTTCCGATGAAGTCGGCAATCACCTTGTGGATGTTGATCTCCTTGATGAAAAAGGTGTTAATCCCTGGAGCGATGTCCTCGACGAAAAGAAATACCGTGAGCTTTTCGGATATCAGAAGCATGTTTTCACAGGAGTTGATTATGTAGAGTATTACAAGCAGCTTATTTCCGAAAGCGGAGCCGAAGTTCAAGTAATATTTGCCAACAATCCAAAATCAATTCTCGATTATACAAAAAATGTTCTCACCTGCGATATTCATACTCGTGAAAGAACTAAAAGAATACTCAAAGCAGCAGGAGCTGAAAAAGTATACGGTCTCGACGATATCTTGGTGGAAAGCGTTGACGGAAGCGGATATAATGACAAATACGGCCTTCTCGGTTCCAATAAGGCAACGGAGGAAACCGTCAAGCTGTTCCCGGTAAATTGTCAGGCTGTTGTCGATAAAATTCACTCCATGCTTAAGGATGCAACCGGCAAAAACGTAGAGGTAATGGTCTACGGCGACGGAGCGTTTAAAGATCCGGTAGGAAAAATCTGGGAACTTGCCGATCCTGTGGTATCCCCCGCCTATACACCCGGCCTTGAGGGAACTCCCAACGAGGTAAAGCTTAAATATCTTGCAGATAATGATTTTGCCGACCTTAAAGGCGATGAACTGAAATCTGCTATTTCAGAGTATATACGCAAGAAGGATGAAAAAGCATCAAGTCTCGTAGGTACAATGGTAACTCAGGGTACTACACCTCGCCGTTTAACGGACCTTATCGGCTCACTCTGTGACCTTACAAGCGGCAGCGGTGATAAAGGTACACCTATCATTTATGTTCAGGGATATTTTGATAACTTTACCAAATAAATTCATTCTTATCTTTTAAATCATTAAAAGCACCAAGTCCATGAAAGACTTGGTGCTCTCTTTATTGTAATATCAAATACTCAATTAAAAATCGTATAAAATCGGAATTTTGCTGCAATTGATTTAACAGCATTGCTAAGTAACCCAAGAAAACTGTACTTTTCACTAATATCCTCATTAGTTATCTGTTCTTATTATTCCTTTATAACATGTGTCTGTATTTCTTAAGAAACTACAGTAGTTTTGCACTCTGCGGAAAATACCACCATGTTCTCATAAGTGAGCTTCCAAAGCTGAGTGCCATTATGTGTAATCACAAAGCCCTATTTATACCAATTACTAAAATTCCACGCCATTGAACGCATAATGCTTTTGGTTTATAATTATGACGAAGCTTTAAATTCGAAAGGAGAATTATTTTGGAAACTTTAATTGTTGTTTTAATTATCCTCGCCGTAATTTTGCTAATTCTATTTTTAGCAGGCAACTTCTTCTTTAGCTTTGCCCTTAACACCAAATCATTATTCAGTATGCAAAAGATAATGCCGCTTCTGCTTAAAAAGAACGGCACCAATGTACAGGAATACAGCGGTTATACCGGTTCAAAAGAAGAAAAAGACTGGTTTAGCAAAATTAGAAAAAATGTATACATAACCTCTGCTGACGGATTAAAACTGCATGGTTATGAGGTTGTCAATGAAAACGGCAACGGAAACTACATTATTGCCTGCCACGGATACAGCGGCAGTGCTAACGACATGGCTCGATACGCTAAATGGTACTA
The DNA here is from genome assembly GCA_958451705.1 of uncultured Oscillospiraceae bacterium. Taxonomy (GTDB): domain Bacteria; phylum Bacillota; class Clostridia; order Oscillospirales; family Acutalibacteraceae; genus UMGS263. Next base: position 340 of record CAUDRD010000179.1, on the reverse strand, counting down.
CGGAATGGGATACAGTCTTATCATACCGGATGCAAGAGCCCACGGTACAAGCGAAGGTAACGTAAGAGGTATGGGATGGCTTGAAAGAAAAGATATTCCCATTTGGATAGATAAAATTTTAACCGAACATAAAGACGCAAGGATTGCTCTTTTCGGAATTTCCATGGGAGCTGCTACAGTTATGATGACCTCAGGAGAACAGTTGCCGGAGCAAGTATGTGCTATTATAGAAGACTGCGGCTACTCATCTGCATGGGACGAATTCCAGAAGCAGCTGAAAAATATGTTTCATCTCCCCTCCTTCCCACTTATGAACGTTGCATCTGCAGTTACAAAAATA